>CAYWSS010000301.1:0-7209 GCA_964460505.1 uncultured Caldilineaceae bacterium
GTCCCCACACCGCCTCCCCCCCCTCCCCCCCCCCCGGGGGGGGGGAGGGCGTCCAAACCCCCCCCTGGGGGGGGGGTTTGGGGGGGGTAGAGTGTACTCAGGCAAAGTGCGGGTATTACCGAATTAAACATTTAAAGTTCATAAATTTGGAACGATCGAAAATAGGCGCATTTTTGGCCGGGATTTGGGGATTAGGAGATAAAACAATTATGAAAAAATCCCCTAATCACCTAATCCCGGCAGATTTGGTGCGTTTAGCAAATAGCCTAAACAGTTACCAAACAATTTACAAATTCTTCAATCCGGCTTCAAAAAACCGCTTTGCTCAAACCAGGATAGATATTTTTTCAGTAACCTCGCATCCACCGGACCACAATCAATTCCGCTGCCGGACAGGTTGGATAGCAAATTCCGGGTATCAAATTCCGGCTCCTGTTCGAGTAGTTCAATCAACGTCACCTGATTGTCCGGCGCAACCCACTCCACAAACAGCGGCAGAAGCGCGTACAGCGCGTTGTCCGTTCCGGTGGCAATCAACGCCTCTTGCCAGGTATCGTAGGGTATTTGCGTAACCGGGTGACCGAACGCCTGCAAATAGCCGGCCAATTCACCCAGATACATTTTATGCGGCGATATCACATGAAATGTCTGGTTCAGCGCTTCAGCCTGACGTGAAAGATGCACGATGGCCCGGCTCACAAAATCAACCGGGGCCATCCGCAAAGTTTGGTCCAGTTGAGGCATAGTGCCAAGTTGAATACAGCCTTTGATAAACCGGCCCAGGTAATCGCCCGTATTCCAGACGCCGGTGCGGCTATCGCCCACCACGGTGCCGGGCCGATAGATTGTGACCGGCATCCCCCGATGACGAGCTTCGATGACCAACTTTTCGGCCACCCACTTGCTTTGGGCGTACCCGTAAACCAGGCCATCGCTGTACGCGGGTTCATCCGCTTCTCGAATGAGCCGTTTTGGCGTGGTGAAATAGGGCACCGAATCAAATACCGATGTGGTGGAAATATAGTGCACCGGAATAATATGAGCGTGCGTTGCCAGCCGCAGGATTTCGCGAGTGCCGTTTACGTTGGCTGCTTTCATCCGCTCGTAGGGAAAGACAAAATTAACCAGCGCCCCGTTGTGGTAAATCACGCCGATTTGTTGCACCAAAGATTGCCACACTTCGTCAGAAAGGCCCAATCGTGGCCGCGCCAAATCGCCGAGCACGGGAATAATGCGTTGGCTGAATTCGGGGTTCCACAGCAAACAGGAGCGCAGACTTTCCTCCAGCCGCTGTCTGGCTCCGGCGATGTCATCTGCCCGCACCAGACAATGGATGGTGGCATCGGTTTGGCGCAGCAATTCATCCAGCAGGAAAGCGCCCAAAAAGCCGGTTGCTCCAGTCAGAAATATCCCCGTGGCTTCTGAGACTGCTGCCAAAGATTTATCACCGGGTCGAATAGCAGAATCGAGTACCGCGTCTGCTTTGAGGCCAAATCCGGTTGATATGTCCGCCGGGCCGCCACGCCGGATGGCTTCAACCACACCGGCCAATTCGGCCACGGTGGGCGATTTGAACAGTTCGCGCAGCGGCACTTCGATTTGAAAGGCATCGCGCACTTTAAATATCAACTGGGTGGCCAGCAGAGAATGTCCGCCCAATTCAAAGAAATCGTCGCCGGTACCCACCCGCTCAATGCCCAGCACCTCGGCCCAAATAGCGGCCAACACGCTTTCCACGGGTGTTGTCGGAGCCTGATAGCTTTCTGCCAAATCTGTCCGGGAGGTTTCCGGGGCGGGTAGGGCGCCCCGGTTTATTTTGCCGTTGGAGGTGAGGGGCAGCGCCTCTAAAATTACAAATGCGGCCGGAATCATGTAATCGGGCAAATTATCTTTCAGGTAGGCCCGCAATGCGGGCACGGTGGGCGCGGGGGCTTGTTTGGCCACCACATAAGCCGCCAGATATTTGTCGTCGGGGGCATCCTCGGCGGCGCGAGCCAAAACCACTGCCTCTCGAAGGGCCGGGTGCTTGGCCAGGGCCGCCTCGATTTCGCCCAACTCAATCCGAAAGCCCCGGATTTTGACCATAAAATCGACCCGGCCCAAAAATTCAATGGTGCTGTCCGGCAGGTAGCGCCCCAGGTCGCCGGTTTTGTACAGCCGCCGCCCCGCTTCGCCGGCAAACGGGTCGGGGATAAAAACTTCGGCGGTGCGCTGCGGGTCGTTGAGATAACCGCGCCCTACCCCGGTGCCGCCCACGTACAGTTGGCCGGCCACGCCCACCGGCACGGGTTCCAGTTGGCTGTCCAAAATATACATCTGCACATTGGCCATGGCTTTGCCAATGAGCATCGTCGGCAGGTCGTACTCCGGCGGCGGTAACTGGAGAATGGGGTGGTGGCACTGGTCATCGGAACATTCGGTGGAGCCGTACGCATTGAGCATGGGGATGTTGGGGTACAGGTGCAGCCATTGGCGGCACAGTTCGGTGGTCAGGGCCTCACCGGTGGGTACCACCCAGCGCAGCGCCGACAAATCCGGCGGGGCCGTATCCGAGGCGGAGGTGGCTTGAATGATGGCTCGCAGCATTGAGGGCACCAGTTGAAAAACAGTTAATTTGTGATGGGCTACTTGCGCCAGTAGTTGCGGTGGATTGTGGGCGATTTCGTTCTTAAAAATGCGCACCTGGCCGCCCACCAGCAGCGCCGCCAGAAATTGCCACACCGAAATATCAAAACATTGCGAGGCGTTTTGCCCCACAATATCGACGGCAGTCATAGCCAAATCTTCCACCTTGGTCCACAGATGGTTGAGCATGCCAATGTGTTCGACCATCGCCCCTTTGGGCATGCCGGTTGACCCGGAGGTAAAAATTACGTAGGCTAAATTGGCCGGCGCGCAGCGGGGAGGGAGGTTTTCAACAGGGCGCTCCTGTTGCAGCAGGGCTTCCATCCGGAAAACGCGCGGCTGCTCATCGGCGGAAAAATCGGCCAGCGCGCTGCGCAGAGGCGGGAAGAATTTGGCGGCGGCCAGCACCAGCCGCACCCGGCTCTGCCCCAAAATTTGGCAAAAACGCTGCGGGGGGTGCAGCGGGTCAAGCGGCAGATAGGCGCCTCCGGCTTTGAACACCGCCAAAATCATCACCAAAAACTCAATGCCCCGCTCGGAAAGGAGCGCCACCACCACTTCAGGCCCCACGCCCTGTTGCACCAGCAGCCGGGCCAAACTGTTGGCCTGTTCGTTGAGTTGGCGGTAGGTCAGTTGCTCATCGTCGCAAGAAACGGCAATGGCATTGGGGGTGCGTTCAACCTGCGCCTCAAATACCTGCGGGAAACATTCTGCCAGCGGGTAGTCTTTCCCGGTTCGGTTCCAATCGAGCAGCAGTTGCTGCCGTTCGGCAGTGGTCAGCAGCGGCAGGGCAACAATTTTGACGTCGGGATTGGCGGCAATGCCGGCCAGCAAGGTTTGAAAATGGCCGGCCATGCGGGCAATAGTTTCGGCTTCAAACAGGGTGGTGTCATATTCAATGGAGCCGGAGAACCCGGTTGGATTTTCCACCATTTCCAAAATCAGGTCGAACTTGGCGGTGCCGCTGTCCACCTCGGACACACTCATCGAGAGGTCCTTCATCTGGAGGGCAGGCATCGGCGCATTTTGCAGCACAAACATTACTTGAAAAAAGGGCGACAGGCTGAGGTCCCGCTCCGGGTCCAGCGCTTCCACCAGTTTTTCAAAGGGCAAATCCTGGTGGGCGTAGGCATCCAGCGCCGTTTGACGCACAACTGACAACAACTCACGGTAAGTGAGACCGCCGGACAGCTCGGCCCGAAACACCAGCGTGTTTACAAAAAAGCCAATCAGCGCTTCGATTTCGCTGCGATTGCGGTTGGCAATGGGCGACCCCACGCTGATGTCGGCTTGGCGGGTGTAGCGATGCAGCAGCACGTAAAAAGCCGACAGCAGGGTCATAAACAACGTCGCGTCATTTTCCCGGCTCAGTTGTTCCAGCCGGGCCGAAAGTTCTGAAGGAAGCGAGAAGAGGAATCTCCGGCTGGGGTGGTGGCCGCTTTGGGGCGGACGGGCGTGGTCGGTGGGAAGCCGGAGTACGGGCGGGGCACCGGCCAGTTGCTGCTGCCAGTAGGCCAGTTGATTTTTCAGGGTTTGGCCCCGGAGCCACGCTTGCTGCCACACGGCGTAATCCGCGTACTGAATAGGCAACTCCGGTAGCGGCGATGATTTTCCGGCAGAAAACGCCTCGTACAGGGCGGCCAGTTCGCGGTAGAAAACACCGATGGACCAGCCATCTGAAACGATGTGATGTGTGGTGAGCAGCAAGACGTGTTCAACCCCGGTTAAGTGCAGCAACGTGGCCCGCACCAACGGCCCGGTTGACAAATTGAACGGGGTCCGGGCATCTTCAACCGCCAATTGCCGAACCTCGCGCGGGCGCTTTTCTTCAGCAATGTGGTTCAGGTCAACGCGGTTCATGCGCCAATCGGGTTGAACCATTTGCTGCGCGGGCCGGTCATCAACTAATAAAAATGTTGCCCGCAATCCTTCGTGCCGGGTGATAATTTCGAGCAGGCTCTTTTCCAGGGCAGGCGCATTAAGCGTTCCCCGCAGGTGGATGATGGCCGTGGGAATGTTGTAGGCCGCGTTTCCCGGCTCCAGCTGGTCTAAAAACCAAAGCCGCTGCTGGGCAAAAGAAAGAGGGGCCGGCCCGGTTGATGAACGCCGAAGAATTTTCTGGTTGACCGGGCCGGCGGCGCTAAATCCTTCTTCTGCCAGCAGCAGCGAGAGCAGTTCCTCTTCGCTGCCTGCAAATCCGTTTTCCGTAGATAAATTTTCTTCGTCCATAGATTATTTACCTGTTGGGTTAATATCGCAGGGTGGCAGGTGAAGAGACCCGCCACCCTGCTACCCCGTTGATTTTTTCTGCTGAAGCACCAACTTGATTTCTTCGGGGGACATTGCGCTGAGTTTCTGCCGCAGCCGGGCAGTGGCTTCAATTTGACCCGGTGCAGACTCGTACTGAACTAACGTAGCAGCCAGGTCTGTGACGGTTGGGGCCTCAAAAATTACGTGGAGGGGTATGTCTACCCGAAAGGTTTGCTGAATTCGGGAAGCCAGTTGCGTGGCCAGCAGCGAGTGCCCTCCCAGAGCAAAAAAGTCGTCGTGAACGCCAATTTGTTCAAATCCCAGCACATCAGCCCACAGCCCGGCCAGCACCGCTTCAACCGGCGTGTTTGGGGGTTGGTACTGCTCCTCCAGATTGGGGCGGGAAATATCGGGCACAGGCAAGGCGGCCCGGTCGATCTTTCCGTTGGGGGTCAGCGGCATCGCCTCTATAAAATGGAAGGCGGCGGGCAGCATGTAGTCCGGCAGTTGCTCCCGCAGATAGTTGTGCAGGGCGCGGCGCAAATCGGTGGCTCGCCGGCTGAAAGATACGCGCTGCGGGGGGTCGCTTTTCTCTTTTGACGTCGCCGGAACCACGTAGGCAACCAGATATTTTAGCCCGCCTTCATTTTGGAGAGCGGCCACGGTGGTTTCGCCCACCGCCGGGTGCCGGCCCAGCACGGTCTCAATTTCGCCTGTTTCTATGCGAAAACCGCGTATTTTGACCTGCTGGTCCAGCCGGCCCAAAAATTCAAGGGTGCCGTCCGGCCGATAACAGGCCAGATCACCGGTTTTGTACAGGCGGTCTCCCGGCTGTTGGCTGAACGGGTTGGGGATAAATGACCCGGCGGTGAGGCGCGGCCGGTTCAGATAGCCTCGCGCCAGCCCATCACCGCCAATATACAACTGGCCCGGCACGCCCACCGGGACGGGCTGCAAATCATCGTCCAGCAGAAATATCTGCGTGTTGGAAATGGGGCGGCCAATGGGCACCGTGGTACCGACATCCGCCAAATTTGCCATGGAATGGCAGCAGGTAAAAGTGGTATTTTCGGTGGGGCCGTATCCGTTGATGAGCCGATGGCCGGCCATCTTTTGCAGCATCTGCTCAACGTGCGGCACCTGCAACACATCGCCACCGGCCAGGAGCTGCCGCACCCGGCTGAGGCTGTCGGAATGGGTTTCGACCATTTGATGAAACAGTCCGGCTGTGAGCCACAAAACAGAAATGTTGTTTTGCCCGATAGTCTGGGCTAATTCCTGCAACGTTGGGCGGTGGGCCGGAAAAATCACCAGTTTGGCCCCATTGAGCAGGCAGCCCCATATTTCCAGCGTTGAGGCATCAAACGAGATGGGCGCAAGCTGCAAAAATGTTTCACCGGCAGTGAGGCGGGCATAATTTGCCCCCTTGACCAGGCGCACCACGTTGCGATGATTCACGCTTACCCCTTTGGGGCGTCCGGTGGAGCCGGAGGTGTACATGACGTAGGCCAGGTTTTCGACGACGGCTGTATTTTTGAGATTAGTCACCGCCTGCCCCGCGTAGTCGTCCGGGAGCGAATCGAGACAAATTACCTGCGCGTTAGGCGAGGGCAATTTATGGCGCAGATGGGTTTGAGTCAAAATGATAGGCGCCCGGGTGTCGTCAAGCATCAGCGAGAGTCGTTCGGCGGGATAGCCGGTATCAAGCGGGACGTAGGCTCCACCCGCTTTGAGAATGGCCAGCAGCCCGATAATCATTTCCAAAGAGCGCTCCACAAAAATGGGCACGGGCACTTCCGGCTCCACGCCAAGTTGGCGCAGATAATGCGCCAGTTGGTTGGCTTGCTGATTGAGTTGCTGGTAAGTGAGTTGCTCATCTTCAAACAGCAAAGCGGTGGCATTGGGCGTTTGCGCCACTTGCGCCTCAAAGAGTTGATGAATAGAGGCGTTTCGAGGGTATTCGACCGTCGTGTTGTTCCAGTCGACCAGCAGAGTCTGTTGTTCCGCCGGAGTTAACAGCGGCAGGGCAGATAAACGGGTGTCGGGATTGGTTATCATCCCCTGCAACAATATCTGAAAATGGCCCAGCATCCGCTCAATATGCGCCGGCTCAAACAGCATTGAGTCGAACTCGCAGGTGAGTTGCGGGCCATCCAGCAGAAACAGCAGGTCGCACCGAACGGCGTGTTCGGCTACGCAGTTAACATCGTCCGCAGCCGGCGGTTGTTCTGACAGGGCAGGCTTATTGAGCAACACCAGCATAGTTTGAACAACAGGGGCGCGGTCCGGTTCGGATCCGACAGGCAGGTGCTCCACCATTCGGTCTAAGATAAC
>CAYWSS010000302.1:0-7175 GCA_964460505.1 uncultured Caldilineaceae bacterium
CCCGCTAAAAGCATGCGGGAATGACATAATTCTGGTAGGGGGGTGAACGGTTACGGAAACAGAGGTGTTTTTGCTCATTGAAAAAGGTTTATCGAACCGGGAAATTGCTGCGGAGCTTGTAATTACCGTCGGCACGGTAAAAAAGCACATCTCAAATATTTTCAGGAAGTTGGGAGTAAATCGCCGAACACAAGCTGTAGCTTTAGCCAGAGAGTTGAAGCTGGTAACGAACGGCGCGAGGTAAAAAATGACAGTACAGGCAACAACAAACAACGGTGATGTTGCGATAGAAGTAATGAATTTAACCAAAAAATTCGGTGAGTTTACCGCCGTTAACAAGGTCAGCTTCAATGTTCCGCGCGGCGAAATATTCGGCTTTTTGGGGCCGAACGGGGCGGGCAAAACCACCACCATTCGGATGCTGCTGGGGCTGTTAACCCCCACTCAGGGCACCGCCAGAGTAATTGGGTACGATGTGGTCAAAGACAGCGACGAAATGCGCAAACATATCGGCTACATGAGCCAGAAATTTAGCCTGTACAACGATTTGCGGGTGGAAGAAAATCTCAATTTTTACGGCGGCGTTTACGGAGTAAAAGGGAAAAAGCTGAAACAGCGCAAGGAATACATCCTGAAAATGGCGGGCTTGACCGGGCGCGAGCGCGAACTGACCAAAAATCTGTCCGGCGGCTGGAAACAGCGGCTGGCGCTGGGCGTGGCTATTATCCACGAGCCGGAGGTGCTTTTTCTGGACGAACCCACTGCCGGAGTTGACCCTATTTCCCGCCGGGCCTTCTGGGAATTGATTTACGACCTGGCCGAGCAAGGCACCACCATTTTAGTGACCACCCACTACATGGATGAAGCCGAGCATTGCCAGAAGCTGGTGTTTATCCAGCGGGGCCACCTGGTAGCCACCGGCTCGCCGGAAGAGGTAAAAATTGCTCAGATGAAGGGCGATGTAATTGAAGTTGATTGCAGCGCTGCCGGCCGGGCTGTACCGCTGCTGCGAGAGTTGGGCGTATTTGAAGAAGTGGCCCTGTACGGCGCACTGATTCACGTGGTGACCGGCAGCGTCGAAGAACACATCCCGCTTATCAAAAAAACATTGAATGATCACGAAATTACGGTAACACTGGCCGAGCGGATTGCCCCCTCGCTGGAAGACGTTTTTATCTCCAGCGCCCGCGAAGCAGAGAAGGTGTTGGGAGTAAGGTAATACAGTAGTCAGTAGTCAGTCACAGATGTCAGTGTCAGACAGACAATTAGCTTTTTTATCTGTCTACTGGATACTGACTACTGACATCTGATACGTCGGAGGTTAAATATGATACACAAACTGAGACCGTTAATTGTTATAGCAGTAATCGCCGGGATTGTGGGCGGGGGATACTGGTATTTTACCCAAAACCCGGAGAAGTTGGTTGAATTAAAGCTGAATTTGGGCTTGATTGATGTGGCCGAAGCGACCGGAGTTTACGCCGTGTCCGGCTACATTGAGACCGAAGAAGTGACGGTGGCCTCGGAAACCAAAGGCCGCATTGTATTACTGGATGTGGACGAAGGCGATTTTATTGAGGCCGGGCAGCCGATAATTGTACTTGATACGGCCCTGATTGATACGCAAATTCAGCAGGCTCACGCCAAAATTACTACAGCCAGGGCGCAACTGGCCAAGGTGAAAGCCGGGGTTCGGGCCGAAGAGATTGCCAAAGTCAAAGCCGCCGTGGCTGTAGCCGAAGCCAACGCTGAAGCGGCCCACACGCAGTGGCAGGACACCCTTATGCTGCGCGATAATCCGCAGGAACTGGATATGCAGATTGATGCCGCCAAAACTGCGTTGGAGTTGGCTGAATTAAATATCAACGCCAGTATCCCGGCAAAAAATGCCGGTGAAACAATGTATACTCTGGACCAAACGCAGTGGGAAGATGTTCAGGAAAACAAGCGTAAATGTATCACCAAGCCGGGCTTTAAAACCTGCTTTACCATTAAATTTCCCGAAGGCGTCAAGCAAGATGCCGGCGTAGCCTGGAACATGGCCGGGACAGAACTGTGGGATGCCTGGGCCACGCTGAACAGCTCTTTTGTAGAGCGCGACGATGCCGAAACGCAACTTAATGATTTGCTCCGCCTGCGAAATGACCCGCAGGCAGCCCAGGTACGGGTAACCCAGGCCGAAGCCGCCCGCCAGACCGCGCTGGCCCAGGTATCCGTGGCCGTGGCTCAGCTTGACGCCATTGAGGCCGGCCCTCGCGCCGAGCAGATTGCCGTGGCCAAGGCGCAGGTAGAGCAGGCCGAAGCCAACCTGGCCGCGCTGAACGTGCAGCGCGAAAAATCTCTGCTGGTTTCGCCGGTGGCCGGCTGGGTGGTTGACAGGGTAGCCAACGAGGGGGAGATGTCCATTCCCGGCACATCGCTGCTGACGCTGGCCGATTTAACCGACGTGACGCTGACAGTGTACGTGCCGGAACCGGACATCAGCCTGGTTTCGGTGGGGCAACCGATAAAAGTGTATGTCGACTCCTTCCCCGGCGAACCATTTGCCGGGCAGGTTACATTTATCAGCGACAAAGCCGAATTTACGCCTAAAAATGTACAAACCAAAGAAGAGCGGGTAAATACCGTGTTTGCCGTAAAAATCAAGCTGGAAAATAAAGACCAGCGTCTGAAACCCGGAATGCCCGCCGATGCCGTACTGTCCGAAGGAACACAATTATAACAGGAGTAGGGAGTAGGGAGTAGGGAATATTTTCCTCGTTCCCCCGCAGAGCGTAAGAACAAGAGCAACCTGCAACCCTGCAACCTGTCACTTGCTGCCTGTCTACTGACCCACGAGGTGCAACAATGAAACGCATAATTCCATTAATTATAATTATTGCCATCCTTGGTGCCGGCTACTGGTGGTATACCCAACCTACGGCCACCGCTCTGACCGCCGGCGCGGAAACCGGCGCTCTGGTTGGCTCCGGCACCATTGAGGCGGATACCGTAGCCGTAACTGCCGAGTTGGGAGGGCGCATCATCGAACTGCGGGTAGATGAGGGGGACGAAGTGACTGCCGGGCAGGTGTTGATCGAACTGGATAAATCTGATCTGTTGGCCCTGCAAATTCAATTGAAAGCGGCGGTGTCCACGGCCAAAGCCAATCTGGAGATGGTCAGCGCATCGGTCCGGCCGGAAGATGTGGCGCTGGCCCAGGCTCAGTTGGAACAGGCCGAAACCGGCCGGGACGGCGCCAAACTGGTATCGGATCAGGCCCGGTCGCTGGCAAATAATCCGCACGAACTCACGGTCCGGATTGCTCAAATGCAGGGCCGGGTTACCGAAGCGGAACGCAACCTGGAATCGGCTAAAGTTAATCTGAAACGGATGGAAATTCAGGCCGAAGCGGCCAATAGAGACTGGAGCAGCAATATTGCCCAGGCCCAAAACAAGGTGGCGCAGTACCAGTTGCAGGCGGCGCAGCAAGGGGTGGAAATGGCCAAAGTTGCGCTGGCGGGCACCAAAAAGCAGGTGCAGCATTTGATTCGTTTGCGTGACCGCCCGCTGGCCCTCATTGCCCGGGCCAACGCTGCCGAAGCTGCGTTTAAGCAGGCGGAAGCCGGCGTGCTGGCTGCCGAGGCCAATCTGGTAGCGGCCAAAGCAGACCCCACCCCGGAAGATGTCAATGTGGCCCGCGCTCAACTGCTGGAAGCAGAATCTGCCCTGGCCATTGTGCAGGTTCAGTTAAACAAACAAACGCTGGCCGCGCCCCGCGCCGGGCTGGTGTCTCAAAAGCTGGTTAAACCCGGCGAGCTGGCCGCCCCCGGCGCCATGCTGCTAAAATTGAGCGACCTCGAAACGGTTGACCTGACCGTTTACATTCCAGAAACTCAAATTGGCAACGTGCAAATTGGGCAAAAAGCCAATGTGCATGTGGATGCCTACGAAGGCGAGATTTTTGACGGGCGGGTTTCTTTCATTGCCCACGAAGCCGAATTTACGCCCCGCAATGTGCAAACCAAAGAAGAGCGGGTCAATCTGGTATTTGGGGTTAAAATTACGCTGAACAATGCCGGCCACCGCCTGAAACCGGGCATGCCCGCCGATGCTGAAATTCTGATGGAAATGTGGAAAGCTGAGGAGAATGATCAGGCTGCGGCCTTTCAGCCGGAAGCGTCTGAAACTATTCCAACGCCCACCGCCACGCCGTTCAGCCTGCCCACCGCTGCCCCGGAACCCACTGCCACCCAGGCCAACCCCACGGCCACTGCCGAACCCACACCGTCAGCGCAGGCAGAAATCATTGCCTGGAGCTTGCGGGTGCGGGCCGGGCCGGATGTCGAGTCTGCTGCCGTGTCTCACTTGAGCCAGGGTGACGTGGTGCCCATCATCGAAACTGACCCCGATACCGGCTGGCTCCACGTACAGCTTCCCGAGGGTGCAGAAACCGGCTGGATTACCGGCAGCGAGACATTTGTGCTTATCAAGTAACCGTTCAACCGTACTAATTAAAAGCCCACGGGACTTACCCTGTCCGTGGGCTTTTGTTTGTTTTCTCGGCCTTAACACTTCACATAAGTTTCCTTTTGGGTTATAATCTTAATGATCTTAACTGCTTACAACTTATCCCACAGGTTTTAATCCCTACATTTATCACTGAATTTTCCAACGTAAATAAGGAGACGCGGATGACACTGCACAAAGGTGAAAATCCTTACATTTACGGAATGCACGACAAAGGCGGCGAACAGCTAATGGTGGTTGGCGACCAGCCCAAAGGGTGGACGCTGGTGACCGAGGCCATTGGCGCCGAGCCTCACGAACGAGGCGGCGGCAATTACACCGATGTCTCCAGCCAGGGACTGGGGGTAATTGTGCGGCTCAACCAGTCGTACGGCGAAAATGGCACCATTCCCCGCGAGTCGCGCTACCCGGAATTTGCCCGGCGGGTGGCTAACTTTGTTGAAGACTCGCAGGGGGCCAACATCTGGTTGATTGGCAACGAGATGAACTTTGCCCGGGAGCAGCCGCGTCAGGAGGGCAGTAACCAGCCCGAAACCATCACCCCGCGTCGTTACGCCAAATGTTACACCATGTGCCGCCAAACGGTTAAAGCCCTGCCCGGCCATCAGGATGATTTGGTGGTGGTGGGCGCCGCCGCCCCGTGGAACGCCGAAACCAAATACGAGGCCGACCCGGAAGGCAAGTATCCGGCCAACCCCACCGGTGACTGGATTCAATATATGCAGGATATTTTGCTGGCCATTGGCCCGGAGCAGTGCGATGCCATTGCCATCCACGCCTACTCGCACGGCTACAGCCCGGATTTGGTCTTTAGCAACGCCACAATGGACCCCCCGTTTCAGAACCGGCACTACCACTTTTTTACCTACAAAGACCACATGAACGCCATCCCCAAAAATATGCGCCACCTGCCGGTCTACCTGACCGAGATGAACGGCGACCGGGAACCGGGCAGCGGCGACACCTGGCCTTTTGGCAACAACGGCTGGATAAAAAACGCCTACAAAGAAATTAACGCCTGGAATCAAACCGGGCAGCAGCAAATCCGCTGCGGTATTTTGTTTCGCTGGCAGATTGATCCGCACGGCTGGTCTATTGACGGCAAGGCCGGCGTTCAGCAGGATTTCAGCGAGGCCATTGCCAAAAATTATCAGTGGAGCCAGGAAGCGGCAAAACCGGAAACGCCCTCGATTCCGCGGCCGGAGGTGCCCGGGTATCGCGCCCGTTACCTTAGCCACAATACGCCTGCCACGGCAGAGGCGGGACAAAACGTTACCGTAACGCTAACCATTCAAAACGCGGGCAGTTTTACCTGGCTTGCCGGGGGATCAAACCCCTTCCGGCTGGGTTTTCAATGGTACAATGCAGCCGGGCAATTTGTTCAGGTGCCTTCACAGGTTGATTATCGCACGCCGCTGCCCGGCGATGTTCCTCCCAGCGGGCAGGTTACGCTGCAAGCCCGGCTGCATATCCCGGATTCAGCGGGCACGGCGCAGTTGCGTTGGGACATGGTTCACGAAATGGTCACATGGTTTACCTCTCAGGGGGATGCCGGCTTGCTGGTTAGCCCAATTACGGTCAAGCAGCCCGTTGTAGCGCCGCCGGAGACAAAACCGGAACCGAAGCCGCCGGATGCGTCTGCCGGTTATGTCCAAATTCAGAATATCAGCAACCAGTTGGAACGCCATCCATCAAAACGGTACGTCAAGCGCCCCCTGGAATCGATCAAGCGGATCATTATTCACCACTCCGGCGCTCCGGCCACGGTAACGGCGCAACGGATTGCCGAATATCAGGTCAAAAATAAAGGGCTGCCGGGCATCACCTACCATTTCTGCGCCACCGAGCAGGGGGTTGCCTACCAAACGCAACCCCTCACGGTAACGGCGGCGCACGCCGGGCAGAATAGTTTTGACAGCGTGGGTGTTTGCCTGCTCGGCAATTTCACCGAAACGCCCCCCCCGGACGCCCAGCTTAACGCTGCTGCGTCAATATTGGCCCAATTGCTGGCCACCTTAAAGTTAACCCTTAACGACGTGTTTGGTTACAGCGAAATTGTGACGACCGGCAGCCCCGGCGCTACCTGGCCCATGTGGAAGGGAAATCTGTTTGCCAAAACGCAAGCGCTGATGAGCGCGCCCGGCCCCATGCCCACCCCCCCCGAAGGCCCCGAGATGGATCGCAAACCCATTGAGCATTACATGCTGTTTTGGTACAAAGGCCCCGGCAACTGGGCCGAATGGGATATGCGCGGGGCCATGCCCTATGTTGATATGTTTGGCCCGACCATGGGCTTTTCCATTGAAGAAGCTCAATTTGCCCAGGCCGTAACCATTGTGGGCGGCACCGGCGGCGTGCCCGGCGATGCCGAAGCTATTTTGCGCAACGCCGGCTGCAAGGTTGAGCGAATTGCCGGGGCAACAGAAACCGAAACCCGCCTCATGCTGGAAGAAATGGCTGCCGGCGGGCAAAGATTTAAGAATTTGGAGTAGTGTTTGAGGCGCAAACATAAGGCAGTTTTTAAAAAGTAACTACTTGTATGATATGTAGGTATGAGATAATCTTAGTATTCAAACAGAGATAATCTCTGGGCATCAAAGCGGTGAAGTTCTGTAACTACTTAGGCACACACCTTTGAAACCGCTACAGTAGCGCCCTTTTGCCGT
>CAYWSS010000303.1:0-7162 GCA_964460505.1 uncultured Caldilineaceae bacterium
CGACGACAGCGAAGCGGTGCGCTGGTTTCGGCGTGCCCGCGCGCGATAATCAGTAGTCTTTAGCCGCACAAATAATGAAGTTTATCAGTTCTTTCATCAGGCGGGTTGCACAAACCGGCCCGATTTTTTTGGGGGCAGTTCCAAAAAACACTTGCGCCGGACCTCTTGCGGGTCAGTGCAGGTGAAGGGCGCAGAAAAAATATAGGATTACTTCAGTTGCTCAACAACGTTGTCAATTAAATCCATGACAACCTGTTCGGCTGCATTTTCTTTATCCAGTTCCGGGTTCCACATCGTGACAGATATGGCGGCAATCCGACCCGTTTCGGCAAGCTGGGCCAGCGATTGAGCCACAGTATCCAGACTGGGGCCACCCCCGGCGGGGTAGCTGACCGCAGGATTGTCGGAGAGTGAAAGCACATCACTATCAAAATGGATATAAATTGGTTTTTGCGGAAGGGTGGTTGAGTTTAATTCAGCCACATCAGGCAGATGGGTTACAGCAGATTCATTCACAGCTTCTGCTTCGCCGGGGTCAAGGTCTCGGCCATCGCTCAAAATCACGCCGGTTTCGGGATGAACGGTGGCCCCGGCTCCTTGCATAATTGTTTGCTCTCCCCGGCCGCAAAGCATGGCCAGCGGCATCCCGCCAATAAATCCGCCGGGAGAAGTTTCGTGCGTGTTAAAATCGCCGTGAGCATCGTACCAAACCAGTGAAAAATCAGAGGTTTCACGTTGAAGCCCGGCCAGCACGCCAATGCTCAGGGTACAATCACCGGCAATGACTACGGGAAGGTTGCCCTCAGCCCGAACTGCTGCCACCGCATCGGCCAGGGCGTGGCAGACTATCCCCATTCGCCCGGTAGGTGTGCCTTCGGCGGGAGGAACCGCCACCAACCGCCAGGTATGGCGGGCCAGCGCTGCTCGTTCGGGGCTAAAATTGCCCAGCCAGTACGGTGCAAAAATATAAACAGATTTCATTATTTGTCATCCTCATCTGCATATTCGATGTTTTGGGGCAAGAACCACTGGCGTTGGGTGAATATTTCAAAGCCAAAATCACTGAAGAAGTTGTATGCCTGAGCCGTGGAGTAGAGCACAGCTAATTTGCAATCAACCTCTATGGCCTCAACCAACATTTGATAAAGCAGCGTGGTACCTACTCTACAGCGCCTGTGGGCGTCAAGGGTGCACATGTTCCAAATGCTGGTGACACCATTTATGCAAACAGTTGTCCCGGCTGCTACCGGCAGGTTATTTAAAAAGGCAATGTAGTGTCTAATTCTATCTTCTCGAAATTGAACTACGGGAAACCGTTTGAGCATTTCGTGCAGCGCAAAATCAAAGACGTCGTGCTGCAAGCTGCAAAATGCGGCCAGGGAAGAAACGGTAGTAACACGCTCAATTTTTACGCCCGGGTTGAGCCGAAGGTCTTCCGGCAGGTGGCCCAGAACCATGGCCGGTTGGGGGGGCAGGGCCTGGTATCGCCGCCGGTGAAGAAAATCGGGCCCTTCCGGGAGGCGGTCATGGATTAGTTCAATGGCGTAAAGAGAATCACGGGAAAAGAAAAAGGCTGCGGTATCGGCCAGGGTATCATCGGTAAGGCCGGCCGGGGTTCGAGGCATAAAAATATTAAAGATGGGCAGACTCAACCCACTGTAGCCGCGCCCCCAATTGGGCATTAGCTCAAATGAGCCGCCGCTGATATTTCTAAAGAGCATTGCCTGCACCGCAATTATGTGTTTATCCAGCAGGGCGCGTAATGAAGAATCCATTCTGAGGTACCTGTTTTGGCGTTTAAATTCGGGATTTTCCTACGGAGGCGTAGCTTAACCTTTAAATGCGGAACTGGCAAATTTAGAACATTTTTCAATAAAAAAGATGGGGCCTCCGGAGCCCCTCTTTCTTAGGAATGAGAATTAATTAACTTACCCGTTTTCTCGTACTGCGTATTGCGTATAATTTCTCTCTTTACGCAGTACGCAATACGTAATCTGTTGCCATCACCAATTGGGCAAGTTATTTACGCGCCATTCCTTAATAATCATCAGAAGCGTTTTCATTAGTGTGAGTGCGCCTAAGCTGAGCCTCGGCGTACACCTGTGTTTCCAACTCAGCCCGGCAACAAGATGATTCACCGGCCTGCTATTTCTTTGTGCCAGGCCTCAACATCAAGCAGGTGGTCGCGGTAATGTTCAGCGGCGTGGGTGATGAGTTCGGCCAGAGTGCCTTGCTCCTCAGGCCAGGGGTAGCAGCCTCGCAACCGCCAATCGCCGGATTTTAGCGTTGCTACAAACTTGCTCATTTCTGCCTGAACCTGAAGCAAATCCTGATAATTTTCCGTCCAACTATTTTCCATCCGGCGCACGGCCATAATGTCATTCCAATCCAAATTGCTATCACTCACCGGCGGCAATGCCGGCAAAGATGGGTCGTGGATAAATTGCGCCGCTTTGAGCATCCGTTGCTCCCAATCGGCAATGTGGCCCACAATGTCGCTAACAGACCAACTGCCCGCTGCGGTTCTATCCAGCAAATCAACCTCATTAAATTGATCGAGCAACCGCATAAAATTGGTCTTGTTTTGGGTTAACAAAGCGGTGATTACCACCGGATTAATGCGCTGCTCCATTGCTCGCCGCCACCCGGTAATCTCAAGCGCGTGCTGTCGCTCGTGCTCCGCTATGGTATCAACCACATAGCTGCGAACAGTAATGATGCGGCCATTACGCTCGTGGCGACGATCAATTTCTTTGTGGTCAAGGGAAGACAGAATATCTAACACTTGCTGATGTGTGGCGTGAACCTTGCGCAAGACTTCTGTACAGGACATATTTTTGCAAGCCGCTATTGCCTGCTTGTTTTGGGCCTCAACATTAACCCCCGTCACTTTGCTGGCCTGGTCCCCTGCAATTAGCGGCAGAATTTTGATTACACGTTGGTCCCAACCAATGAAGTGGGCCAAAATATCTTTGACCGTCCAATTATCATTGTAAATTGGCATAGCGGCAAGCTCACGGCAGGATAACCCTTTGATGGAATCCAACAACGCAGTCCGGGCAAATTTCAGGTTGCTGACAATCTCATTGATGCTGCTCATTTTGCCACCTCAATTACCTCGGCGGCCAGATCGTACCGGCCAAAAGCGGGTATCATATAAATCCCTTGAATCATTGAGCGCAGTTGGGCGATTAGCTCCTGAGCAATCTCCACGCCTACTTTGGCTCCGTTGCTGCCGGCATCGCGTACCCGGGTTCTCATTTCTTTGGGGATGTTGATGCCGGGCACTTCGTTGTGCAGAAACTCGGCGTGCCGCCCATTGTACAGCGGCAGTATCCCGGCGATAATGGGCAGGCTCCAGGGGCCTTGTTCGGCCTCGTAGTAGGCAATAAATTCTTTGGCCTGCTCAACATTGTAAATGGGTTGGGTCAGGGCAAAATCTGCGCCACTGTCAATCTTTTTCTGCAAAATTTTAAGCTCTCGCGCCGGGTTAGAGGGGGTGAGGTTGAGGGCGCAGCCCACCAGAAAATTAGTGGGTTGAGACAAAGATTCTCCACTGTGATCGATGCCTTTGTTAAATTGCTGTTTCAACAGTTTTATTAACCCGGTCGGGACCACATCGTAATCATCAAGCGCGTCGGGATAGTCACCAATAGAGGTGGGATCGCCCATGACGGCAAAAATGTTACGCATATTTAGCGCGTGGGCGGCCAACAAATCACCCTGCACCCGCAAAATATTTCGCCCGCGCGTGGGGAAATGGAGTACGGTTTCCAGGTCGAGCTGATTCTGAATGAGGTGGGCCATGGCCCAGGGGCTCATTCTCATTCGAGCGCGGGGGCTGTCGGCCACGTTAATAGCATTGGCGCCGGCGGCTTTTAACAGCCGCGCCCCGGCCAGTACCTTTTCGGTGGAAAATCCCTTGGGCGGACTCAGCTCAACCGTAACCACAAATTCACCGGTAGCCAGTCGCCGGGCCATACGGGTGGGTTCAACTGCCGATACCGGCCCAACGCCGCCGGCAACTTCGCCCGGCAAAAGAGTAAGGCTGCTAACCTCGCGGTTTGGGTTGTTGATGGCGGCCCGCATGTGGGTAATATGTTCCGGCGTGGTGCCGCAGCACCCACCAACCAAACGCGCCCCCACATCAACCAGCGCCACCGCGTACTCGCCAAAATACTCGGGCGTGGCGGGGTACATGATTCGCCCCCCAATCCGTTCCGGCCAGCCGGCGTTGGGTTGGGCCGATAGGTAAACATTGTCAGGCGCATATTGGGCCAGCAATTGCAACGTGCGCAGCACCCCGGACGGCCCTAACGAGCAATTAATACCGATGCCAGTAATGGGTAAATCGCCCAATTGCTCAACTACTTTTCTGGGGGTGTGCCCCAAGGCGGTGCGCATATCTTCGCTAAAAGTAACCTGAACAAAAATGGGGATTTCTGTGGATATTTCTCGCGCGGCCAACACCCCTTCGCGCAGGGCGGCAATATCGGCAAAGGTATCAAAAATCAACAAATCCACTCCGCCCTCAATCAAGGCGGCGGTTTGCTTGGAAAAGGCCTGATAAACCTCTGTGCGGCGCAATCGCCCCAGCGGCGCTAACCACTGCCCCAGCGGCCCAACCGTGCCGGCCACAAACACGTTTCTAAATGAGGCCTCAACCACCCGCCGAGCCAAGGTGGCCCCGGCCCGATTGATTTCGTCCGCCTTGCCTTCAAGGCCGTGCTCCGTTAGCCTGAAACGGTTGGCTCCAAAGGTGTTGGTCTGAATTACATTTGAACCGGCCTCAATATAACCCCGATGAATATTGGCAATGGTGGCGGGGCTGGAGAGATTAAGCTCATCAAAACAACGCTCGGAAGAAATACCGCCGGCGTATATCATGGTCCCCATTGCGCCGTCGCACAATAAGGGGGCTGCTTTTAACGCGTCTAAAAATCCATTTGTCATATTTTCCGGCTGCCTTATCTGATAATAAAAAAGAAGGTCGCAACCTTACAAGGCTACAGATTACCATACTGCACTCTTGCGCCATCGCGACCCTTTATTAAATTGAATCTGCCTTTTTTAGCTTTTTAATTTTTTTGGCAGTTGTTTTTCTACGTAAAGTTTACCTGCCGGCGATACGCTTAGCTTGCCGGTTTTGGTCATTTTAATCCAGCGGCGATGCTCAACGGTAGTCCGCAGGCTGGCCTCAAGGTTAAGCGGCACTCGAATTTTTGCCGCTTTGTAACAGGTAAAAATATGGTCGACGTTTAATTGTTTGTCCTTTTTTAAATATTGTAAATAATAGAGAAAAACCAGGTTACGTTCTTCATTAGTAATTGGAAATTTGTTATCCATAAATTCTACCAACGAGACACGGTCCCCTTCCGCACTCAGAACCAGATCTGATAAAAAGGAATAGGTTGATTCTTTGGCCGGCGCTTTGGTTTTGCGGGATCGTGGCTTTGATTTTTCTTTGGGCCTGGCCACCGCTCCAGCGGCCTCCGGTGCAGAGACAGGCGCTGATACGGTCGTGGCCGGTGGCTCTGCTTCGACGGGGGCGGGGGCCGGTTTTGCCCGTTTTCGACGCCGCCTGGCAGATGTTACCAACGCTTCACCGGCATCATCGCCAATAAAGTGAAGCTTAAAATCACTGTAGATGGCCTTTACAAATGTTTCGCTGCCTTCAACTTCCAGCAGCCCTTGAGTTAAGTCAATTTTTAACTTCGTTGTCATTTGACTAATCTCCTTGTCACTGGAAAATTTCCCAAGCTTGGTTAAACATTCACGATTCGATTATATCACATTATAACAAATCTATAAAAACCATTTTGACTGCATCCGGTTGCATTTGCTTTTTTTCACAGATTCATAGCGCGGCAAGCCGCAAATTAACAATTAACAAATGATTCTGGCCGCAAAGCGTAACGCAAATGTTGCAAGGTAATATTCTAATGATTTGGATGTAAAGATGCTGTGTGGTAGCATGCGATCCAAATATTTTCGAAAGTATTTCTGGTTAAGGTATGCGTGCGCAAATCGGCATCGACTACACATCGGCGATTCATCAAACAGCCGGCATAGGGCGATACACCCGCGAAATGGTGAACGCTCTGGCTAAACTGTCGTCCGGCGACTCTTTTGCTCCAAATTATCGTCTGTTTGTTGCCGATGCAGGAAAGGTATCACTTCCATCGCTCCCCGGCCGCAATTTCAGATGGAGCGCCTCCCGCCTGACCGAACGCCGGCTGGCCCGGCTCTGGTACCGGCTGCGATTGCCGCTGCCCATCAACTATTGGACCGGCCCAATTGACCTGTTCCACGCCGCCGATTTTATTCTGCCGCCGGTCAAACCTTCGGCAAAAACCATCGTCACCATTCACGACCTTTCCTTTGTGCGCGAACCGGATAGTGTTATGCCGGGAATGAGCGCTCACCTGAATAAATGGGTGCCCCAATCCGTGGAAAAAGCGGACCACGTCATTGCCGTATCAAAGGCCACCGGCCACGATTTGATTAACCTGTACCACACGCCGCCGGAGAAAATCAGCGTGCTCTATCACGGCGTAACGCCCAAATTTAAACCCGTCCGAGACAAATCCAGACTGGCCGCCGTTCGGCAAAAGTACGGCCTTGGAAGCAGCCCATTTATATTGAGCGTGGGCACAATCCAGCCCCGAAAAAATCACCGGCGGCTCATCCGGGCTTTTGGCCAACTCGATCATCAATATTCGCTGGTAATTGCCGGAGAAAAGGGCTGGCTCTATCAGGAAATCTTTAAAGAGGTCGCCCGTTTGGGGCTGCAAAATCGGGTTCATTTCACCGGTTTTGTGGATGATGCCGACCTTCCTGCCCTGTACAGCGCCGCCACGCTTTTTGCCTACCCTTCACTATACGAAGGTTTTGGTTTGCCGGTGCTCGAAGCGATGGCCTGTGGCACCCCGGTCGTCACCGCCAACCAATCGTCGCTGCCGGAGGTTGCCGGCACTGCCGGTTTGATGGTTGACCCGAAAAAAACCGATGCCATTGCGTCTGCCATGGCTCAAGTGTTAACCAATCCCGATCTACACAAAAAACTATCCGACGCCGGACAAATTCAAGCCACAAAGTTCACCTGGGCAGCCATGGCTCAAAACCTGCTGGAGTTGTACAAAAGCCTGTTGGGTAGTCAGTA
>CAYWSS010000304.1:0-7159 GCA_964460505.1 uncultured Caldilineaceae bacterium
CGGATGGATTCCCGCTTACCACATGCGGGAATGACATAGGGGGCTGAACGGTTACTAACGCATAATATTGCTTTGCGCGTTGACAATGTTGCGATATATTATCCTGCCATAGGTGTAAACTTAAGAGACCAGCCCAGACCTCGCGGGTTTTCAAAGATGATTTTGCCGGTAAATCAGCAGGATAACCAGGGTAACTTCGCTGGTAAAACAAGTACCGCAAACCCGCTAGGCCTTAAGTTTACACTTATGGTGGCTTGAGGTTTAAAGAACCGGCTGCGCTTCAACAGATTGCGGCACACTTTCTATCGCCGGGCGAGCGCCGGGCGAGGGGAAAAGTTACCGGCATCAGCAAACACGCTAATCTCGGCCTGATCAGAGATAACGCGGGTTATTCGCCCATCTACCATTTGGATAACCCGGTCCACATAGGCGCACATGCGCAGGTCATGGGTTACCATAATCCCGACTTTGTTTTGCTCATGAATTAAACCGGCAAAAATTTCTACAATTTGACAGGCCCGTTCCGTATCCAGGCTGGCGGTGGGTTCATCGGCCAGTACAATACTGGGATTGTGAACTAAAGCGCGGGCAATGGCTACCCGCTGTCGTTGGCCGCCGGATAGTTGCGCGGGTAAATTGTTCAACTGTTCGCCCAGGCCCAGGCCTGCCAGCAACTCTTTGGCCCGTTCCCGGCTTTGCCTGTTAAATTTGTTGTTGAGCTTTAACATTAATTCTACATTTTCCTGAACGGTCAGGAAAGAAACCAGATTGTTGGCCTGAAATGTAAAACCAATCTGCTCCAGCCGGAATTTTGTAAGTTGGCTCTCGTTCATCTGGCCCAGGTCTTGTTGATTGACCCACACTTGCCCCTGACTGGGGCGCAGCAACCCGGCCAGCAGCGCCAGCAGGGTAGTTTTGCCCGACCCACTGGGGCCGACCAGGGCCACAAACTCTCCGGGTTTGATATTTAGCGAGACATCATCCACCGCCCGAATTTCGGCGGTATCGGTGCGGTAGATTTTGTTAAGTGAGTTTGTAGTTAAAACATTCATCGCGCTAATCTCCTAAGCCCAGAGCGGTTAAAGGTTCTACTTTTAGCAAGGTTCGGATGGATACAAGCCCGGCTACAGGGCCAATTACCATCAGCAGGGTTACCGCTGTGGCTGCCTTCTGCCCATTAAAAACAACCGGGATGTCAGGTGGTAAATTAACCGCCAGGAGCCAGACGGTTGCCCCTCCTATGAGCAGCCCTAACAGGGTGGTGATGGTTGACTGAACCAGTACTGTAAAAGCAATCAGCCGGCTTGAGCCGCCAATGGCTTTTAACATGCCAATCTGCCCTACTTTTTGCAGCGTTTGAATCTGAAAAAAACCACTAACCACCAACAGGGCAATAAACAGAGTAAACCCTTGCAACATGCTAAAGGTATTTTGCTGGGCAGTATAACCTGGCGTGGCCTGGTAAGTGGTAACCAGGTCGGTTACCTCAATTCCTTTAACATTCTGCTCAATCATCCTGACCATTTCCGGGTACTCTTGAGGATTTTTAAGTTTGATCGCCACAATATTAAAGTTAACGTCTGCGTTGTTTGTTTCCAGGTTGGTTTGGGGCTTGATTCGATTCCAGGTGAGCAGCGGCACAAAGACACTGGGCTGGTATCCGTATTTTTGCCCTTCCGTATACCCTGCCACTCGCAGCGAATGAATTTTTTCTTCTGTCCCTTGCACAACTTTAAGGTCAATGGTGCTGCCAATTGGAATTTGAATCTGGTCAAGTACGTTTTGATCAAGGATAACCTCATTAGCCCGCCGATTACGGAACGATTGCCCGGCAAACACGGTTGGGTTGCCCGGTTTATCCGGTTCAACCCCAATCAAAGATACTTCAAGTTTATTGTCAGGCTGATCGTGATCCGGCACAATTGCAGCGGCGGCAAAGCCGATGGGGCTGGCGGCGGCAACCCCCGGCAGGCGCGTAATATTATTGAGTTTAGACTGGTTTAGCCGGCTGACCGGGATGGAGAGTTCAACATTTTCCTGAAATATTATCAGGTCAGCCTCAATATTTTCGATATATTGTTTGCTGCCCAGAGCCAGCCCATCGCCAAGCCCCGCGCTAAACAAAATCAGCAGGGCAATTAAAGCTACAATTATAGTTACCGCCAAAAAGCGAAGTTTATTACGCAAAATTTCTTTGATGGCTAAAAAAAATGACATCCGGTTATTTTCCTTTATGCTTACGCCAGGTTGTTGTGAAAAACAAAAATATGCCCACAATGATGTGGGCATGTTTTACTATAGCCTGGATTTGTAACATTCAGGTGAAGGTTATATGAAGATTTGATGACAAAAAAGCTAGGGGCCGGCAGAAAGGGGCAAAGTAAAGGTAAAGGCACAGCCTTGATTGAGGCCGGCGCTGGTAGCCTCAATATGCCCATTTTGGGCTTTAACCAGATGTTTGGTAATAGTTAACCCAATGCCGCTGCCGCCGCCGGCCCGCGAACGAGATTTGTCAACCCGGTAGAAACGCTCAAAAATGTGAGGAAGTTGATCGGCAGGGATACCTATGCCTGTATCCTGAATTTCAATTACAATCATCTGATTTGGGTGTATTTCAGTTGAGTCGGAGAGGGAGGTGAGTTGGGGGGAGCTACCCCCCACGCCCCCCGGCCGGCGGCGCTTTTGACTCAGTTGAAACACACCCACCTGATTTTCCCGGCGGGCACGGATTGTTACCTGACCACCGGTAGGCGTGTACTGCAAGGCATTACCCAGCAAGTTCAGCAAAATCTGGGTGACGCAGTCGGGGTCGGCCCATACTCTGGGCAGGTTGGGGGGCACGTCTATTTCCAGGGCAACTGCTTTGTCTTCATACTGAAAATCCAGACCGGCACGCGCCGTTTCAATGACATCGGTTAAAACCGTAGATTGGGGGTGAACCGGAATTTGGCCGGCCTCGGCCCGGGAAAGTTCATCAAGGTTATGAACAAGTCTCTGTAACCGGCTCACTTCTCGCTGAACATCAAGAAACGTGTCCGGGTTAGCAACCAGAACATTATCAATTAAGCCTTCCATTATGGCTTTGATGGTGCTTAGCGGGGTGCGTAATTCATGGGCCACATCGCTGATAAGCTGAAGGCGGTGCTGTTCGGTTTTTTCCAGGGTTTCAGCCATCTGGTTGAAGGCACGCGCCAAATTTTCCAACTCAATGTTACCATATACGGGGAGTCGCTCGTGATATTCGCCGGCGGCAATGTTCATGCTGGCCTCTGTCATCCGGTGAATGGGATTAACCACCCGATGTTTGGCGATATAAATGCTGAGCAGCACCGCCACCGGAAATATAATTGCCCGCAGCATATTAGCTTGCGGCGTGCCGCCGATGGTGGCAATCAAAATTAACTCGACAACGATGATGAACAGATAGGTTAGAATCAACTGCCATTCCAAACGGCGGTGAAGGGTTGTAATGAAATTCACTGTGGGTCTCCTTCAAAGCGATAGCCGGCGGCGCGAACGGTGACAATATAGCCCGGGTTGGCCGGGTCATCTTCAATTTTGCGGCGCAACCGCCGTATGTGGACATCAATTACCCGCTCATCGCCATAATAATCGTAGCCCCACACCTGTTCAATTAACTGTTCTCGACTTAAGACGCGCCCCTGGTGGCGGGCCAGAGCATAAAGCAGCTTATACTCAATAGGAGTTAGCTCTACCGTCTCCTCATTTTTCCAGACGCGGCGGGCGGCCGGGTCAAGGCGTAAACGATAAAATCGTAACATCACGTTATCAGGCCCAACAGAACGCCGTCGTCGCAGAATGGCTTTGACGCGGGCTATTAACTCGCGGGGGCTAAAGGGTTTGGTCAGGTAATCATCAGCGCCCAGGCTCAGGCCCACGACCTTATCAGTTTCATCTGCTTTGGCCGTAAGCATTAACACATACACCTCTGACCCTTGTCGCAGTTGCCGGAGAACCTCCAGACCATCCAGGCCGGGCAGCATAATATCAAGGATAATCAGCGCGGGGCGAAAGGCGGAGGCAGACTCGAGGGCTGAAATCCCGTCCTGAGCAATATAAACCGTATAGCCTTCTTGCTCCAGATAGGCTTGCACCGTTTTTAACAAGCCGGGTTCATCATCAACAACAAGAATTCGAGTATCATCCATCTGCTTGACCACTGAACTACTGTAGGCGCAGGTTTTGTCTCTGCCTCAATTGGGCAGTTACAAGACCCAACCCCACAAAAAATGAAACAGGATTGCTATATCTTTACTAAACTGTTGAGGCTATTCCGGCTATTTCTTTTCTACGATGTGTACACTACCGGGAGCGCAAAACTATAGATTTTGCACTCCTGTTAGTATTCATCGTAATCAACCTCAAATTTCCAAATAAGGTAACTGCGCCAACAATCATCCAACCACTCCCGGCCTTCGCTTTCCAGATAGGTGAACAAACTGGAGTAGGGCCAGTCGCGCAATTGCTGGACATAACCGTGCTTGATGGGATTGTAGTGGGTGTAGTTGAAATGCTGCCACTAATCACGTTTGTCGCAAGTACGCCAGTCCCAGTAGTTTCACCAAACTTGCCTGCCGGGTTGATTGTCCCATTCATTAAACGCAATAGCGGTGTTGGTGTGGAGATTTTTTATAAACGGGGATAACTTTTCACCATCCCCCAAGTGAAAAAGAATGTGATAATGATTGTTAAGGATAACCCACGCCTTCAGATCAAGCCCGTAAGCGGAAGTGATGTTCAGAAACTGTTCCTGGAGATACTCTTTGTGTCCGGCAGGGGCGAGCCGCGGCGCATGATGCAGATTGGTCGCGGTGACAAAGTAGAAAGTGTCATCGGCATAAATATGGGTAGGTCTGTGATGAGGTGAGGTTATCCGCGCTGCCATAGCCTGTCCCTTCAGGAGTGCAAAACTATAGTTTTGCACTCCTGAATTTTGCCCTTTTTTATCCATCCGGCTCATCCATTATGCCTCGGAAGAAGCCCAAGATCAAACCCGTTTATATGTGTGATTTTTCGATAGAGAATTCCACTGTCTAAATCACTCCATCCATCAACCCTACTTCAACACTTTACTTACCCGGTGTCCACTGCCGGCCTGGTTTCAATTTGAGCTATCCATAATTGTGTCGTGCTGGTCCCAAACTTATTGTCTGTTCAAACAACAATTCATCCTCGAAATACCAACTCAATCTAGCCGGGATATTTTCTGAACCTTAACCGGCCACATAACAAATGAATAGACACGCCCTGACTGAACCAAGATGAGATGTGAATTGGCTAATACCATGCGCCGAAAAGAATGGTGCTTGCCTGGCTCTCTTGAACACCATAGATTTTCACCGCTGTGTAGGTCAAATGCACAGACCTCCTTAAAAGCAAACCAGACATAGAGTCTATCTTGATCAATGATAATCGATACGGGAAATGCAAATGGTGAGTTATAGTGCCAGACCCGTTTACCGGTATCACCGCTCAAAACCAAGACCCCATTTGACAATCCAACAGCAACCATTTCACCTCCTGCGGCCAGAGATGGGTTGCCATTATTGAGATTAAAACGACCTTTGCGCTTTACGGCTCCCGTTTGTAAATCCATGGCAGTAAGGCCATTGTTAGTCTCTGCATAGACTTTTCCATCAGCGATAACGGGAGCAGTCGAAATGACGTTGTCAAGATCGTTTGCCCAAACAGGTTCTTCTGCCAGAGGCCAGGGTTCTCTGGGGTGAATAGTATTAACAATGACCGTGGGCAACCATCTTTCTGCGGTTGCCCCGCAGATGTATATGCTTCCGCAGCAGATGAGTACCAAGACCAGCACTCCTGCCGATAAAATCTTTCGTTGATTTGTACGCATCTATGTTGCTGTCTCATTATCAAAAAAAGGGTTATGCGACCCACAACACAACCCTTTTTAATTGACTGAAAGTCACACTATATTAGGCAATATAACCAATTCTAATCCCTACGAAGCCTCCTCCGCCACCTGACTATCAGCGGTGGCGGACTGCTTTCTTGCGCCACGGCTGCGAAGCCACAAAACGCCGCCGGGCAGGCTGCCCAGGTAAATTATCAACTGCTTCACCAGAGACAGGGCAAAGGCCAGGGTTTGGGGCACACCGACCAACCCGTAAAAGTAGACATACAGCAGCGACATCGTGCCCAGGCCGCCAATGCTGATGGGGGCAATCAAAATTACGGCGATGATCGGGTTGAACAGGAAAATATAGAGAGGGGGGATGTAACCGTTCAAGCCGGCCACAATGGCAATATCGACCATGCTGGTCAAAATGATGTTGGCGATGCCCAGCAAAAAGGCTTGAAACAGCGCCCCGTACTGGTATCGATAGGCCCCAAATGCGTTGGACAATTGCTCGTAAATGGGCGCCAGCGGCTTCAGAAACTTAATTTCAAAGATAAGCCCAATCAAGTGACGCAGCCGGGCGCTGAGCATCATTGCAAAAAGTCCCACAATGGCCAGCGTGCCCAGAATGGCCACAATCTGAACCTGAGTTAAATTTGCAATCAGCGCATCGCTGGCGGGCGCGCCGCCCAATTGCCCCGTTCTGGACACAATGCCAACCACAATCAGCGCGGCAATCACCGCGCTGACCATGTAGCCCATCAGGCCAATAATTCGGTCTACCACTACAGACACAGCGGCGTCGGCATTGCGATGGGTGTAGCGGGCCACGCCAAAACCGCGCATGACATCGCCGCCGACATTGGCGGGCAGGAAGTTGTTGAAAAAGAAGCCGACAAACGTGTAATTTGTCAGCGCCCCCAACGGCACCGGCACCCCTTGCGCCCGCAGCAAAATAAACCACTTGATGGCGTTGACAATAATGGCGGCCTCAAACAGCAGCAGCGCCAGCAGCAGGTACCCGTAGTTGGCTGTGGTCAGGGTTTCAAACAGCACTGCCCGGTCAATGGGGTCGGACAGGAATTTATAAAATAACCAGGCCATCAAGCCCAGGCTGATAAACGCCTTTATGGCTGTTACCAGTTTATCTTTCAAGAAAAAACCTCTTAAGTATTGGACTTAGGGAAAAGTTGTAGTTATGTCAAGTTAAGCAAAAATCAGGTCAATTCGACCACAGTTTCGGTCATTTTCGCCAAGATTTACACATCTTGAGCGACG
>CAYWSS010000305.1:0-7136 GCA_964460505.1 uncultured Caldilineaceae bacterium
CGGCTTCAACAAAAACAAAAACCACAACCAAACCAAGGAGGGGCCATATTTTTCCCCGGCCAGATGATTGCCCGGACATCAGTTCCCCCAATTTAAAAAGTTAACGTAACTATTCAACGAAACTTCGCCCCAAACCGACAGGTAATTTATGCCTCACGGATGGAAAAAACACGGATAATTTTATTTCTTTTCATCCGTGTTCCCTTGTATCCGTGAGTCAAAATCTTGTCTCATTTGTAAAGAATTTTTGGGTTCAAGGATTTCAGGAACACGGAGCAACACGGAGATAGCACAGACGCGAAGCGCACGGAGAAAAATAAAAGAAATTAAATACTCTGTGTATCTCTGTGAATTCTCAGCATTTCTCTGTGTTACAGCTTGCCATCTGAATAGGGTGTATTTCAGTTGAGTCGGAGAGGGAGGTGAGTTAGGGAGAGCTACCCCCCACGCCCCCCGGCCTGCGGCGCTTTTGACTCAGTTGAAACACACCCATCTGAATAGATACAAGTTAACGCTATGATACAGCCAACAAGCCCTGGTTTTCTGTTATGAACATTACAGTTGGGAAGGTTTGTTTGCCGGTACCGCATTATTTTGGACGGCCACAATCTGGGCCATAATGCTTAACGCAATCTGGGCCGGGGAGCGCCCGCCGATATTTAACCCGATGGGGGCGTGCAGCCGGTTGAGCTGCTCTGGAGTAACGCCGGCGGCCACCAGTCGTTTTACGCGGTGGGCGTGCGTTTTTTTGCTGCCCAGCGCCCCCACGTAAAAGACCGGGCTGGACAGAGCCAGTTTTAAAGCAGGGTCATCCAGTTTGGGGTCGTGCGTAATGACCACCACGCCGGTTTGAGGGGTTAAGCCAATGTCCGGCAACGCTTCATCCGGCCACTGGTGACAAATTTTGTCAGCATGAGGAAAGCGCTCGCGGGTGGCAAACGCCGTCCGGGGATCGACTAACCAGGTGCAAAATCCAAGCGGTTTGGCATAATGGATAAGCGCATTGGCAATGTGTACCGCTCCCACAATAATCAGTTGAGGGGCAGGCGCGTGTACATCAAAGAAGATTTCAACCTGGTCGTTTTGGTAACGGCGGGTGGCAGATTGACCGGCCTGCATTAACTGCCGGGCATCGCGCAGCAGATCATCCCGCCAGGCAGTGTCCAGCAAAGGGCCAAGCGCTTGCCCCACTGCCGGGACGAGAGCCTTGATGCCCAGGCTGACCTCCGGCCCGCGTACCAGGGTGGCCACCGTTACCGTCTGCCCTGTTTTCAGATAGTTTTTAAGCAGGGGAAAGAGCAGCGGGTTACTCACCAATTCAATCGCTCCACAAATAGTTCTACCGTTCCGCCGCAGGCCAGGCCCACGCCCCAGGCCAATTCATCGGCCACGCCAAAATGGAGTAACCTTGGTTTGCCCGTTTTTATCACTTGCAGCGCTTCTTCTACCACTGCGCCTTCAATGCAGCCCCCACTGACCGAGCCAAACATTTCGCTTTTGTGGTTGACAATCATTTTGGCTCCCGGCCCGCGCGGGGATGATCCCCAGGTGTTAATGACGGTGGCCACGGCAATTTTATCGCCGCGCGCCTGCCACATTTCAATCTCGTTTAAAATATCTCTCATTTTTAAATTAGCCTTTTTTCGATTTACGATTGCCGATTTACGATTGAAATCACTGCCAGAGTAATCGTAAATCCAAAATCGTAAATTGTAAATTTATTTGGCCGGATGGGCAAAGCGGCGGGCCAGGATGACGCCGCCAAGCGCAAATAAAGCGCCGGCGACTTGCTGGAACGTGAGCGTTTCGCCCAGCCACAGCCAGGCCGTCAGCAACGCAATGGGCGGCGCCAGGTTAGAATAAAGGGAGGTTCGCGCGCTGCCCATACGGGATATGCCAAAGTTCCAGAAAAAATAGGCCAGGGCAATACCAAATACAGCGGAGAATATCAGGGCTAACCAGGCCGATATCGAAACGCCCCGCCAGCTAAAAACCACAATTGACGGGCCGGCTATCAACACCAGCGGAATTGTGCCCATCAAGGTAGAAAAACCGGCGACAGATGTTGACGAATAGTGGCGCATCATAGGCCGGCCAAGTAATGTGTATCCCGCCCAACAAAGGGTTGCCATCAGAATTAATCCATCGCCCAACAGGGTTGCGCCGCCAAAATGAAATTCGGCAGTGCGATTGCTGCCCGCAATAATCAATGCAATGCCAAAAAGGGAGAGCAACACCCCCAGCCAGCCTCGCCACTGAACCCGCTCTACCCCGGCTAAGGTCCCAATCAGGGCCACCCACGCCGGCACAGTAGCCAAAATCAGCGAGCCGTTATCGACGGCGGTGTGGTTTATTCCCAAAATAAACAGGAGTTGGTAGGCCGTATTGCCCAAAAGCCCCAACCCCAGCAGGTAGATTAGATGGCGGCGTTGAAAATTAAAGTGATGCCCGCCGGCCCTGGCCAGAATAAACATTGTGGTGGATGCCACAATAAATCGTACGCCGTTAAACGGCAGGGGTGGAATTTCTGCCAGGGCAAATTTTACCATCGAAAAATTGATGCCCCAAAAAGTCGCAGTCAGTACCAGCAAGGCGTCGGCCCAATTAAGGGTTGTAGGGTTTGATTGGATCGGTTTAGATTTTATCACAGGTTATAAAACCCGGCGGTTTTGTTTTTGGTTAACCGTACTTGGCCTGCATTTGTTTTAGGGCGGTTTCAACGTGGCTACATTCCGTTTTAATTTGCGCCAGCTTATTTTCCGCGTCATCAAGTTGGCCGGATTTCCCAATATCTTCCATCTCCTGGCACAAATCTGACAATATGTATGCCGCCAATTGACCGGCATTCGATTTAAAGGAGTGGGCGATTCTCTGGAGTTCGGCAGGCTGGTTCTGCTCAATTTTTTGTTGCAACTCGCTGAGTGTCTGGGGGATACTGTCCAGAAACATTTGCACTAACTCAACCATAACCTCTTCGCCGTCTTCTCCCAAAGAAACCATAAACTCTTCCAGAGCTTCCATATCAACCGCAGAACCGGTCTCTGGCCTCGTTGAGGGTGAGTCAGGTTGTGAGCCGGCAATTACCAAGCCGCCAGGCATCACTATTTCACCGCCGCCGGCTCTGGGTTGGCACTGACTGAGCGCTTTTGATAAATCTTCTATGCGCACCGGTTTGCTGACGTAGTCATTCATTCCAACGGCCAGACATTTTTCTCTGTCGCCGGCCATGGCATTAGCGGTCATGGCAATAATATGAGGCTGTTGGGCATTGGGCCATTGGTTGCGGATAATGCGAGTGGTTTCCAGTCCGTCCATTTCCGGCATTTGCACGTCCATGAGTACCACATCGTAGGGTTGGCGCATTAAGGCCTCCAGCACCTCTAAGCCGTTGGCCGCAATATCGGCCCGGTAGCCAATGCGTTCTAACATTCTCTGGGCCACCTTTTGATTAATGGCGTTATCTTCCGCCATAAGAATACGTAATGATGGCCCGGCCGGCTTTACCTTTGTTCTGTACACGCCCGATTCTTCAGGTGAGGCGGCCTTGCCGGAAAAAACACCATCCAGCACAGCATGCAGTTGGGAAGATTTTATGGGTTTGGTAAGATAGGCCTCAAATTGGGCCGCTGAAAAATCTTCTTCCCGGTGCCCCAGCGAAGTTAACATAATTAACGGCGGAGTTTTAGGCCCCATCTGTTTCCGAATTGTTATGGCAAGCTCGACACCATCCATTTCAGGCATTTGGTAATCAAGAATAATTATATCCGGAGGTTTATACTGTTCGATAAATTGCAAAGCGTGATGGGCTGACATTGCAGTGCGCGAAATCATTCCCCAGGCATCAGTTTGGCGTTCGAGGATGAGCCGATTGGTGGCATTATCATCAACAATAAGTACGTTTTTCCCGAATAATTGGGGCTGATTTGGATCCATGTAGTGGCGCAGTTGCTCCGGTCCAACCTCTGCCAAAATGGTAAAATAAAACGTAGAGCCAACACCCTCCTGGCTTTTTACCCACATGGTGCCCCCCATCAATTCGCTCAGACGTTTGCTGATGGCCAGCCCCAATCCGGTTCCTCCGTACCGCCGGGTGGTTGAAGCATCAACCTGGCTAAACGATCTGAATAGACGATTTAGCTTGTTTTTGGCAATGCCAATGCCGGTATCTCTTACAGAAAATTCAAGTTCATAACATTTTTTGTCCATTTGTTGCCCGGAGACGGTTAATACTATCTCCCCCTCTTCGGTAAACTTAATGGCGTTATTGAGCAAATTTACCAAAATCTGGCGCAGACGAGTTACATCTTTTATAAATGCCGAGGGCAGATTCCCTTCGATCAGATACCCCACTTCGAGATTTTTTTTAACGGCTTCGGTCACAATCAAATCCAGCGAATCCTCAACCGCGTCTCGCAAATTAAAGGGATGATGTTCCAATTCAAGTCTATCGGCCTCAATTTTTGAGAAGTCAAGGATGTCGTTGATAATTGTTAACAACGTATCTCCGCTGGTGCGAACAGTCTCCACGTAGTCACGTTGTTCGGGGCCAAGGGATGTGTCCAACAGCAGGCCGGTCAGGCCAATGACAGCGTTCATCGGTGTGCGGATTTCGTGACTCATGTTGGCCAGGAATTCGCTCTTGGCTCTGTTAGCGGCCTCGGCTGCTTCTTTGGCCTGACGCAGCTCCATTTCTACCCGCTTTCGCTCATCAATTTGTACTTCTAATTCCTTGGCGTGACGCCGCAATTCGGCATACAGACGGGCATTCTTAATGGCCAGCCCGGCCTGATTGGCAAATGTTTGCAGCCGTTCTGCGTGCCGGGGTGTAAATGAGTTGGGCATGGCATCATCCAGATTGAGAAATCCAATGATTTCACCTTCTAAAAAAATAGGAACTGCGGCGTGGGAACGAACCCAACGTGTTGAGGGTGTATCTACCCAATCAGGGTCATCATGCACATCAGGGATAATCAGCGGCTGTCCGGTTTCTACCATTCGTCTAAAATTGGGGACGTCATCTAACCCAAATTTCAACTGCGCAATATCCCGCTCAATGCCCATTTCCTCGTATCCCCGCCGGCGAACAACCCGGGCGATGCCATCTTCAATGAGCATGATATTGGCAATATCATTGGGCACTACCCGATCCACATTCAGCAGAATCCGGTCCAGCACTTCGTCAAAATCTAAAGTTGTGGTTAACGCATCAGAGGTAAGTTGCAGGGCTTCAGCCAAAATGCGCTGCTCGTATTCTGCTTTCTCTGCGGCCTTCAGGTCGGTAATATTACGCACAATTGCCATGGTCTGATTTTCAGGCAATGGCATTATTCGCGCTTCAAAATTTCGCGCTTCACCGGCAACCGTTAGCGCGTATTCAACACTGACCAGTTGCTGCGTTTCTATCACTTGAGTAATGGCTTCAAGAAACAGCTTGCCAACATCAGCGGGAAGAATATCTACCATTCGTTTGCCCAAAAAAACTTCCGGGGGCAGGTACAGGTCAGTAGGGTTGCTGCCCACTTTATAGTCAAGATATTCGCCCTGAGCGCTGAGGCGAAAATATATATCGGGAAAGGCCTCTATCACGCTCTGTAGTTCAGAGGCGGCCTGCCGTTGGGCCAGAAACAGCCGGGTATTTTCGATAATGATGGCCGACTGATTGGCAATGGCCATCAGCAAATCTGTGTCTCGCTGCGTGAAATCGCGTTCGTCCGGAAGGTTTATGGCCGTAACGGTACCCAGCGTTTTATCACGATGCCGCAACGGCACCACAATTATCGCCCCGCAGTTGGTTTCTGCCCGCCGCTGCTGCACATCCGGGCTTTCGCGGGGGTCAACCCCATATTTTGATGACAACGCCGGTTTGAGTTTACGCAGCACCCAACCACTCAATCCGTGCCACAGCTCTTCGTATGTAATGGAATCAACAACGTACCTGGCCCCCATTCCGCCGCGCACAAAATCGGCAACTTGCTTTTGTTCCAGGTCAAAGGTTATTAGTGTCACCCGATTGGCGGGCAGCATCACCGCCACGTTATCCACCACAGATTGCAATATTTCCGGCAATTCCTTGCTGGTTATTAATGATTCGGTAATGAGGTGAAGATACTGTATGCCACTTAAGGCGCGCTGTAAATCTTCCGTCTTCCGGGTAACCAGGTCATCCATATTGTCGATGACATACTGCAATCGATCCTGTCTGGCTCCCGCAAGATACGCCAGTAACCCTAACCAAAATGGCGCTGAATCGATAATCCACAGCAATGGGTTTGAAGACTGAACATCCGCGATCGTATCAAAACTAACGGTTCCCGAATGTATGTATGCGGCAATGATTGAGCCGAGAACAGGAAAGATGCAGCCAAACAGCGCCCCATACAGGGTATAACGGCTTGCATTAGATTTAAATAATTGATTACTCAAGCCTTTGTACTCCTTCCAGACTGACTCCCATGCCGGGCATCTGAGACCGTTAGCGTCTTTAGCTTTTCGCCACTTGATTGGGTTACAAGTTTCAAGTGGCAGGGGGCCGGTAACACTTGTCACTTGTCACTTGTTACTTGTTATTATTGTCTCACAAATTGAGATTTCTGACTACCCCCCTGAGATAATCGGGGAGCGCCCGAACGTACTTGGTGTCTCAGTTATTCAATTTCAGGAAAATCCGGTTGAGGCGCCCGCCCCGCAATCAAATCAGCCAGACGGTGACGGGTACGATTTACGCCGGCCCTGACCATGGTATCGAGATTAAAAGCATGCACCCGCCGGCGTGCGGGGGCAATATCAACCGCAAATACCTGCCGGTACTGCTCTCGTTCTGCCGCCGGGAGGGAGGCAAAAAAAAGGTCAACCAAGGCCAAAAATTCACCCTCAACAGTTTTGGCGCCGGCAAAATTTATGACCCCTGTCAGGAATTTTGCCAGTTCGCCGGTTGGAATTACCGGGACAACATCAAGCGCCGTCACCGAGTTCAGGGCCGCCACAATTGCCCCATATTCCTGAATGCGCTTGCGCGCCTCCTCATCCACGGCGGCAAAAGCCGCCCCCGGATGCAGCCCCTTAAATATTGGCCAGATCTGGCGGCCCCACATAAATTTTGAAACCTCGTCCACGCACAAATGGCACAGATACCCCAG
>CAYWSS010000306.1:0-7110 GCA_964460505.1 uncultured Caldilineaceae bacterium
TCAAGACAGCTTTTCCCGGCAATAATTTACCATTCACCATTTATAATCTACCATTCACCATTTTTTTACTACTCAAATGCACAACTTAATTAATTCTCATTCCTTAGGTGAGTTAAAGAGTTGAATGAGTTAAAAAGTCAGGTGAGTCTAATGAGTTGAACTCACCTGATTCTCCACTCACTCTACTCACCTAACTCATTTTAAATTGGTTTGAACCGGGCCTGGAAGAAGCGCAGATATTTTGGCTCGTACACCATTTTTAAGCCGGTGGCGTTTTCGCGATTATCGTACACGGCTTTTACGGCTTCGGCGGTCACATCCATGTGGGCCTGGGTGTACACCCGGCGCGGAATAGTGAGCCGCACCAGCTCCAGCGCGGGATAGCGGTGATCGCCGGTTTCAGGATTGCGGCCGGCGCTGACAATGCCCCGCTCCATCGCCCGGATGCCGGAATCAAGGTACAGGGCGGCGGCCATTGTTTGGGCCGGGAATCGATCCTGGGGCAGGTGTTCGTAAATCTTTTTTGCATCCAGAAAAATGGCGTGCCCGCCCACCGGCTGCACAATGGGGATGCCCCAATCCGTCAGCAGTTCGCCCAGATAACGTATCTGTCCCACTCTGGCTTTCATATGATCGTCCTGCACCGCCTCTTTGATGCCGCGAGCCAGAGCTTCCATATCGCGCCCGGCCATACCCCCGTAGGTGTGCAGTCCCTCGTAGACCACCACCATGTTGCGGGCTGCTTCAAAGACATCCTCGTGATTTACGGCCAGCCAACCGCCGATATTTACCAGATGATCTTTTTTGGCGCTCATCCAGGCGCCATCGGTGTAGCCGCAAAATTCTTTGAGAATGGCGGCAATCGGCTTTTCGGCGTAACTCTCTTCCCGCTCCTGAATAAACAGGGCGTTTTCGGCCATGCGGGTGGCATCCAGATAAACCCGGATGCCGTAGCGATTGCACATTTCACGCAGTGCCTTAACATTGGCCATGCTAACCGGCTGCCCGCCGGCCATGTTTACGGTTCCGGCCAGGCTAACGTAGGGAATATTTTCCGCACCCACGCGCTCGATCAGCGCCTCAAGTTTATTCAGATCGATATTTCCCTTAAAGGGGTGTTGGTTGGTGGGGTCATGGGCCTCGTCGATGATAACATCCACGAACGTACCCCCCGCCAACTCCTGGTGTAACCGGGTGGTGGTGAAATACATGTTGCCGGGAATAAAATGCCCCGGTTTAATCAGCGCCTGGCTGATGAGATGTTCGGCCCCGCGCCCCTGGTGGGTGGGCACCAGATGTTTGTAGCCGTAGTAAGTTTGAAGGGCCTCTTCCAGATTATAAAAGTTGCGGCTGCCGGCGTAGGCCTCGTCGCCCAGCATCATTCCGGCCCATTGGCGATCGCTCATAGCGCTGGTGCCGCTGTCGGTCAGCAGGTCGATGTACACATCCTCCGAGCGCAGCAGGAAAGTGTTGTAGCCGGCCTCGGCGGCGGCTTTTTCGCGCTCTTCTCGACTTTTGAGGGCGATAGGCTCGACCATTTTTATTTTCCAGGGTTCTGCCCAGGAACGGCGGCCAAATTGTTGGCCCATGGTTTGTGGCGCTATGTTTGTCATAATTGCTCCTTTACACATGATCAGATTGATCGGGTTAGTGAAATGTTATTTTGTGTTGTCGAATGGCAGCGCCGTTGTGGATTTGATCTCTGTCAGTACGAGGCTGGTGTGTATGCGGGCCACCCCCGGAACAGGGGTTAGTTGACGAACCACAAAGTTTTCCAGGTCTTTGCGGGTTCTAACAACAACTTTCAGCAAGTAGTCGTATTCGCCGGTCAGATGATGACATTCCAGGACCTGGGGAAGTTCGAGCATCCGTTTTCTGAAACTTTCTACATGTTCAAGCTGATGTAGCTGCAACGTTACGTTGATGAAACAGAGCATATCATAACCGATCAATTCCCTGTCCAGCAAGGCTACATACCGGCGAATATAGCCTTGCTGCTCCAGCCGTTTGAGGCGGGCATGCACCGCCGGGGGAGAGAGATTAACCCGGTTGGCCAGCTCTTTGTTGCTGATCCGCCCTTCTTGTTGCAGAATTTCTAAAATTGCTTCATCCAAGTTATCTTGCACTCCATTCTGTGAATATTGTATCATATTTCGCCGCCTCTGGTCAATGAATATTCTGTATATTACCATAAATGGCGAATAAAATAAAGTACCTGGTGATGTGGGCTGAAAAATATTCTTCCGGTGGCGTGCGGGGGTGTTTGTGGCTGAATAAACGAAAGCAGGATTGAGCCGGGGGTTATGGATATTAGGAACTTATCAGTAAAAAGCTTGTTTTTGGTTCTGGCTTGGCCAGGTTAGGGAAAGTACCGAATTTTTTGTCTGGAAACAGATTGTCTGTGGAAAAGGGACAGTTCGGGTGGGTGTGAATCGTGACTTGATCTGATCCCGGCGTGGGTTTGCGCTGTTTGACAGTACAGGTTCAGTAAACCCGGTGCTGTGGCCGGTCTCCGACCGAGCCACCTAAGCGGGCGCGGTCAAGAGACCGGCCCGAGCGCGATTTTGACGGGTTCACTGAATTTGTACGTTTGACAAGCTGGAGTTGGGGCGCTATAACCTGTAATAACAGGCGGCATCGTTTCCCAAATTTCTACCTCTCAAAAAAAAGCCGGCCTCCGTTGCGGAGTCCGGCTTTTTTTGTGTCGATTGTGTTAAGAGGTTCGGGTGCTTAGCCTTTAAACACCAGGCGGTGATATTTCTTTTTGCCTGCTCGCAATACTATTCCGTTGGATGTGGCCTCATTTTGGGTGATTACCGCGTCAACCTGGGTAACGCGATCATTGTTAACATACACGCCGCCCTGTTGAATCATGCGCCGGGCTTCGCCGCGAGACTTGGTCAGCCCCACTTCGGCAAAGATTTCCATGACACCGATACCGTCCCCCAGTCGAGAGACAGGCAGGGTGGTGGTTGGCATTGAATTGCTGTCACCACCCCCGAAAAAGGCCGCTTTTGCGCCTTCTTCCGCTTTTTTGGCTTCGGCCTCACCGTGGGTAATTATGGTGGCCTCAAAGGCCAGCACTCGTTTGGCTTCGCGTAGTTCTGCGCCTTGCAAAGCTGCCAGCCGGTTGATCTTGTCTATGGGCAAAAAGGTGAAGCTCCTGAGCAATTTGCCTACGTCCCGGTCGTCACAATTAATCCAGTATTGGTAAAAGTCGTACGGGCTGAGCCGGTTTGCATCCAGCCACACCGCGCCGGCTGCGGTTTTGCCCATTTTTGCGCCGTTGGCTGTAGTCAACAGGGGATAGGTGATGGCGTGAACCGTGGCTCCTTCTTCCCGCCGCACCAGATCGACTCCGGCCAGGATGTTGCCCCATTGGTCATCGCCACCCATTTGCAGGGTGCAGCCGTAGCGGCGGTACAACTCCAGATAGTCGTACGCCTGCAAAATCTGGTAGTTAAACTCAATGAAATTAAGCCCGCGTTCCAGCCGTTGTTTATACGCCTCGGCGGCAAGCATGCGGTTTACGCTGAAGTGGCGGCCAATATCGCGCAGAAACATGATGTAGTTGAGATCGAGCAACCAGTTCATATTATTTTCGGCAATGGCTTGGCCCTCATCAAAGCGGAGATAATGGTTGAGTTGGGCGTGAATTTTTTTGCCGTTGGCTTCAATGGCTTCTTTTGAAAGCATTTGCCGCAGTTCGGTTTTGCCGCTGGGGTCGCCGATCATGGTGGTGCCGCCGCCCACCAGCCCAATGGGGCGATGGCCGGCTCGCTGCAAATGCATCATGGCCATAATGGTGACCAGGCTGCCGGCGTGCAGGCTGTCGGCGGTGCTGTCGTAGCCAATATAAAAGGTAATTTGTTCCTTTTCTAATATTTCACGAACGGCGTCTTCGTCCGTGACCTGGGCCACAAAGCCCCGTTCCTTGAGAATGTCGTATACGTTGTTGGTCATGATGTTGTGTATTTCCTGCTGTTGAATTTAAGGGGCTATTTTAACTCAAGTTGCCTGCTTTGGTAAATTGGCGGGGTGGCCCTTGACGGTGTCACCGGGGGTGGTTTGTACCACCCAGGCGCGGCACCCTCATTCGCTCAACTTTTGTTCAATCTGCCGGAACAACTCCTCAAATCCTGATTGACTGTGCATTTTAGGTAAAAACGCCTCGATTTGATCGAGGTGTTCTGGCGTGCAATCAATACGGATATTTTTGGGTGATGGCTGTTTACCGCTGTTGACACCGGCTGTCGTACCACGCGCTGGAGCCAATGAGTTCGGGTCAGCGCCCACAGCGCAATCTTCATTTAACGTTATCCAAAAGCTGCTACTGCTACCGGACGTTCTTCTGCAAAACTCTGCCGGTGCAATTTTATTCGTTCAATCTCGTGCAATGTTTCGGCGGTTAAATAGCTTTCACCACAGTGAGGACGACTAACAACCGGTACATTCTCAATAACCAGCAAATTTGCCCCTTTGCCATAGCTTCGCGTCACCCGCCGGATTCTTGCTCCTTCTTTACCACAAATATCACAAATCATAGATTTTTCCAAAGTGCTATTCTTTGGGGGGAATCAGTAATTCCATCCCGACCCGTATCAGGCTGGGGGAAGATATTTTATCCCGATTGGCCTCAAAAATTACCGTCCACAGCCGGAAGTCGCCGTACACCTTTTTGGCGATACCGCCCAGCGTGTCGCCGGGTTGAACCACGTAAATTTCGTCCGGTGGTTCCGGCTCCGGCGTGAGATCGATGGGCGGCTCGGTTTGGGGCGGGGCGGCGGCGCTGCGGAAGCGTTGCCCGCGGGCGGCCATATCATCCAGCAGAGCTTTGGTGGCGGCGGGGGTGTCTTCAACCACGCGCTCAACCAGCAGCGTGCCCACGCTGCGAATGTTGTCCAAGGCCTCATCGGATACCTGCTGCGGGGTGGCCACCACGCTGACGTAGGCCCACTTGCCGGCCACTTCAGCGGCGGCAAAGCTGAAATCGGGGTCAAAACGGCGGATGTAGCCCAACGCAGATGGCAGATAATTATTAGAGTCACCCAGTAAAACCACGTGTTCGCCGGGCTGAGGCTTCGGCAGGGGCAGGGTTTCGGGGGGAAATTCAACGGGTAATTCTGCGCCCATTGCAATGGCGTACTGAGCGCCGGGCGCAATTTCAACGACAGTATTTTCGCCGGGGGCAAAGCGTTGCTGCCGGGTGCGGTGGCTGTTGTTGCTATAGACCCGGTATAAATTGGTTTCGCGGGCCTGGTCCCAGGTCGAGAGCAGATTCCAGGGGGCCATAGAAAGCTGGCCGGTGCCGTGGGCATCTATTAGCAGTTCATTGCCTTCAACCTTAATAAAACAGTGCCCCGCTTCGCCATCGGCACTCCAGGTGAGGGCGTTGTCCTGATAAAAATGGCCGCCAATTGTGACCTGTTGCGGCAAATTGAAACGGTAGGCCATTCCATCCTGACCGTCGCGTGTGGCGGTAAAAGTAGCCGGCTGCGTAGCTACGGGCCAATCCTCCCCAAAGCGGGCCAGCAGGCTGCTGATGGGTTTGGCCTGATCGCCCACCTTGAAAACACCAAAGTTGGCTTCGTGCGGATTGTGGGTAATGTCCACATCATTGAGCATCCATTTGAAGGCTCCGCCAAAATCATTGGCGCGCAGGTAGGCGTGCGTGGCTCCTTCGTATAGCGAAGTTAATTCCTCAGAAACCGGTTGGCTGGTATCGGGGTTGCTGCCGGAGTGGTTGCTCCAGCCAAATTCGCCAAACATAATGGGATGGCCGGGAAACGCCTGCCGCAACGCTTGCAGGTGAGAGATGTTGGTGTTGAAGCCGCTCAGTGACATATCGGCATAGTTGTGATACTGTTGAACATCGAGCTGCCGGTTGGCGGGCAGGGCGGCAAAATGGAGCCAACTCCAGCCCACGGTCAACAGGTGTTGGCAGCCGGTGGCCCGAATGGGGTCAATTCGGGCCCGGAGCCAGGCCTCGACCGTGCCATCCATAACTCCAATGAAGGTGTGCCACGGGGTGGCCTCGGTGGAGAGCATAAAATCTACAATGGTGCCTTTGCCCCGTTTTACAAAGCTGGTCATGGCTTGATCATATTCCAAAAACAGGCGCAGGGCGTTGATGTAATAGTAGGCGGTATCGTCGTCCAAAAAGGTGGGGATGCGGCGTTGCTGCTTTAAACTGGCGGTTTCAGTGCGGCTGACCCGTTCGCCGTAATGGTCAATCAGCAGGGCGGAGTGAACCGGAGCCGGATAGTTGGCTGGGTAAGTGGCGGCGACAAGGTTGTAAAACACCGGCTCGTTCTGAAGATCGAAGCTGAAAATTGTGGGCACATCTTTGTAACGTTCTACAATTTTGGTGTCGGTATCGATGACGCGCGGTAGATTTACCGAGTGCGAATCATTAAAGGTAAGCATCACCTTTAGCTGGTGATCCTGCGCAATGGAGAGGGCGTGATCGAGTTTGTCAAAATTCCCCCGGCGAATGTCCCGTTCCAGCGCCGGATGAACAAAAAGTCTGATGCTGTTAAACCCGCTGTCCTGGGCTTTTTGAAAATCGCGGGTAATCAGCTCGGGGTCAAAAAGATCACGTTCCCACATTTTCCAGGCTCTGTCAAAATAGCCGGCATAATTAACTCCCAGAGCAAAAAAAGGTTGTCCGGTGGAGTCTAGCAAGTACCATTTATCTGCTGAAACTTTAAACAAGGCCATCTGACTGCGCCTCCATATTTTAAGTGCCGGTCACTTGTAACCTGCCGAGTTTTGCGGAACTGCGTAAATTGGGTTCAGTGCCGGATTACGTCAGAACAACGGGATGTCCAAGATTAAAAAACATTATGTTAATTTTACCCCACTTCTTATAGAAGTGTCAAAAGACAACTCTTTTATAGCGGTGGTTAGTTTGTGATTTTCGAGTATCCCCCGCCATTGCTTCCCGCCTCTTACCCGTTCAGTTCTCACCTGTAAGCTATTCGGCTCAAATACCAGCGCCAACAACCGTCTGAACGCTACAGGGTTATCCTTCGCCAAAGTGTGAAGTGTATCCGAAATTTCTTGCCCATGCAAGGCTTCAAGCGCCGTTTGCCATTCTACCATAATCGC
>CAYWSS010000307.1:0-7109 GCA_964460505.1 uncultured Caldilineaceae bacterium
GTAGTTTAGTCCCTTGTGGGCGGGCACAAGGCCCGATGCTACGCCCTTAACTTAACGACATTGACTGTGGCCAGTAGGCAGTAGTCAGACTAATTGTAGTTGCCGGCCAATGGAGGTCAATCCCCTCGTTCCCACGCAGAGCGTGGGAACGAGAATACGAACTCCTGTAGTTAATGCCCCACAGATGCCGCGCCTTTTTCGCCGACCAGATTGCCGGTAAAGAAGCGTTCGTAGTTGAAGGGGGCAATTAATTCCGGGGTGCGGTTAGTGGCAATCAATTCGGCCATGCGTTTGCCGGAGACGGGTCCGGCTTTAAAGCCGTAGGTACCCCAGCCCACATCCACCACAAACCCTTCCACCGGGGTAAAGCCCATGATTGGGCTGTAATCCGGGGTCATATCGCACAGGCCGGCCCACTGGCGCATCAGGCGCACTTTGGCCAGCGAGGGGAACAGTTCCAGCACGTGGCCGGCCAATCCCTCCACAAAACCCAGGGTCGAATTCATTGAGTAGGAGGTGTAGGGGTCAACCGAGGCTCCCATCACCAGTTCGCCCCGGTCGCTCTGGCTCAAATAAAAGTGCAGCGTGCCGGAGACCACCACCGTATCGAGAAACGGTTTTAGCGGCTCGGTGACGCATGCTTGCAGGGGGCGCGTTTCCACCGGCAGTTTTACGCCGGCCATGTCAGAAATCAGCGAGCACCAGCCGGCGGTGGCGTTCATCACCATGCCGGTTTTTATGCGGCCCCGGTTGGTTTGCACGGCCACCACCTTGCCCTGTTCCACGTCGATGCCGGTCACTTCGGTCATCTGGTGGATGTGTACCCCGCGCTTGTCAGCGCCGTTGGCGTAGCCCCACACCACCGCGTCATGGCGAATGACTCCGCCGGGCGGGTGGTAGAGCGCGCCCATCACCGGGAAGCGGGGGTGGTCGCTCAAGTCCATGGTGGGGGCCATCTCTTTGATTTCAGCCGGGGTGATGACCGAGCTGTTGACGCCCTGAAGCTGGTTAACCTCCGCCCGCCAGCGCATAGTGCGCAGCGAGGAATCGGTGTGGGCCAGAGTCAGGTGTCCCCGTTGGGAGAACATCACGTTAAAATCAAACTCTTCGGACATCTCCTGGTAAAGTTTAACGCTTTCATCGTAAAACAGCACCCCTTCCGGGGTGAGGTAGTTGGAGCGGATGATGGTGGTGTTGCGTCCGCTGCCGCCCCCGCCAATATATCGTTTGTCCAACACCGCCACGTTGGTGATGTTGTGGTGTTTAGCCAGGTAGTAGGCCGTGGCCAGGCCGTGCAGCCCGCCGCCAATAATTACCACATCGTAGCGGTCCTTGAGCGCCGGCTGTCGCCACATAGGGCTGATGCCGTTTTTGCCACGGAGAACCTGCGTCAGGAGTTTAATCGACATAGTTGTTTCCTTCCTCTTTTTCCCACAGATGGGACATTTTTTGGGCCAGCAACGCGCCCAGCGCAACATTTACCAGCGGGCAAAACGGGCGCGGCAGTGAGGGTACCGCCAATACTGCCACAGGGTTGACCCCCCGCACCGCCGGCAAATCTTGATTTCCCTCCGGAACAACCAGCAGCACCGGGGCGTGACGGGTTCGATAAACCTGCGTATCCACCAGGGCCGCCGCCTGAAACAGCGGGTCGGTGGCTAAAATAATGATGAGCGTGTCGTGTTCGGCATCCGGGCCGCCGACCGTGGCCAGCGGGCCATGCCAGGCCGAATCGGTGTAGAGCGACTCGGCCATAAATCCGTGGCTGCGAAATGAGCGGGCCATGCTGCAGGCCGCCGCGTAATCCTGACCGCCGCCGATAATCTGCACTTTATCGTACCCGATTTTTACCCAAGGTTCAAGCGCGGCTTCGACAGATTGCAGCAACCGGTTATCGCCAAACATCCGGGAAATTACTAGCGGCAATTGGGCCAACCCGGCCTCCCACAGAATGGTGTCAAGCCCGCGCTGCCGGGCCAGCCGCACACCCAAACTCATCAGATAAACCGAGGTGAGCATCTCCAGTTGCAGGGGCGACATATCCACCGGCAGGGCGATGGTTTGCTCATCAACCACCTGCAAGAGTGCTCCGGCTCGTATAAAGCGTAGCAGGGCCGTATCAGGCGGTATTTCGGGCGGGTCATCTATGTAACGCCGGTATACGACCAAATTGATGCCAAGCAGCCGCTCCCAGGCGACGCTGGCCATTTGGGCCGCGTTTTCGGTCGATTCGGAATCGGTCAGCAAAATCAGGTATTTTTCCGGTGACAGCGCCAGTTGCTTCGGCAACGGTTCAACCACCTGCGCCAGTGCGGCCCGCATTGCCGCTGATGCTCGCAGCGATGCCCGCGAGGGTCGGGCGCGGATAGCATCCCAGGCTACATTTGCCAATTTGCTACCTGTTGCAAATTCGGCCAGGGTGATGTTGTTAAATTCCCGGCGGCGCTCTACCACAGCGCGTCGTTCGGCGGCGGTGGTGGTCACGGATTTGGCCAGATTGCGGGGACGGTCGATTTGGGCCGGAGTCAACCCGCGGGCGTAGGCCAGCGCTACAGCCAGTTCAAAATAAAAGAGAACATCGACTATCGGTTGCAACAAATCAGACACGCTGGGCGACACAAATACCTCTGCCGTTGGGATGGCCTGCCAGCGACCCAGATTGGCGTGCGGGGTGGTGTGAATCAGGCAAAACACACCAAGTACGGCCAAATAATTAATAACCGCTTCCGCATCAGCCTGCTCTGCGGTGGCAGTGGCATTGATGATGAACAGAATCCGGTGCCGCTCCTGCGTTAGCCCGGCGCTGCGTTCAATCAGGGCGCGCACGCTGGCCGTGTGGAATTCGAAAGAGCCGGCAACTATTTGACCCAACTCCTCGATTTTTAATTCACCTTCGATGTTCACCGGGCTGCCGCCGAGGATGGCTACTTTGTTAAAATTTCGGCATCGACGGGCAATGTTTCTGATGCGCTCCCGGCGGCGACTGTCTTCAATCAAATCTCGTACCTGGCTTGGAATAACTAGCCGAAGCTCATTGGTGAAGTGAGATAGCATTTCCGGCGGTGCGGAGTCGGTGTGCAAGGGTGCCAGTCGCAGCGCCAGGAGATAAAGGGAGGTCAAAATAGCGTGGTATCCCTTGACCGTGGCCACCGAAATTTCAACCCCGGAATGGACGTCGATGGTTCCGGCGCTGGGCAGAGTTCTGCGGCCCAGGTCGCTTTGGGGGCGGCCGGTAATGCCCAGCCGCATCGCGCCCAGTTCGGCCAGCAGGTTGTCTGCCTTCAGCAGGGAATCGGTGGTGCCCGACCAGGATATTTCTACAACCAGGTCTGTGGCGGGGTCGATTGCCTGGCCGGTGTTGAGCAGTTCAACCGGCCTGCTGGTGATAATCACCGTCTGGGGCAGCAGGGCGCGAAAGAGGGGCGCCGCCGCCAGCGCATCGCGCCGGGAGCTGCCTTCGCCCACCAGCAGAATCCGCCTCAATTGTGCCAGCCGGGGGCCAAAATGCTGTTGCAGGCGCTCGACATTCAGGCCGGGCCAAATGAGCGTACCGTCCTGCCAACTACTGTCGAGTTGCACCTGCTCGCCGGGTAAATAATTTCTGATTAAATCGTCCAGCACGTCCGGGATTTCGGCGATGTGGCTTTCGGTGTAGGTGTCGTGCCCCTGCCGCCCCACCATGGCCGGATTGAGCCGCATCTGTTGTGCTCGGGTGGCGAGCGGCGTGCCGTCGTAGCGGCTAACCTGAATATTGGGCCGCACCCGGCCATTTTCAACTTGATTACTGATGCGGGCCAGCAACCGTTCGCCCCGGTCAAGGCTTTCGTCCAGAAAGATAACCTCCACTTGAAAACGATCCAGCAGGGTATCAATTTCCCGCCGGATTGCAGACCGGCCGGTATTATTTTTGGCGCGTTGCTTTTTCAGTGTAGCCAGCCGGGCGGCCACCTCATCAACGATAAAGCCGGGCCACAGCATTAACGCCGCATTCACATCGGAGGCCACCATAATTTCGTGGCGGGGCGGGGATTGCCCCTCTGGTTGAATGGTGCGGGTGATAATGGCCACCGGTTTGTGATGGCTGCTTACATACAACGCGCCCGGCTCTAAACGGCAAAAAAAGGCGCAGGCGTGGCTGTGTCCTCCCCCCATCCGGCCCAGCGCCAGCCGCAGGGCTTGCTCCTCGCCGGAGTCAATCCCCCACGCAACCAGTTGGGTGAGAATTTGTTGGTCTCCGTCTTTAAGACAGTTTTCTGCAATCTGGTAAGCGGCCCGTTCCCATTCAAAAGCAATCACTTCGGAGGTGTTTTGGGTGCGATGTACCGGCTCGCCGGCGGGCAGGCCACGGCTTTGCCACCATGCTTCCTGCTCGGCCAGCAGGTGAAGCATTTGGGTGGCGTTGTGCGAGCCGTTTTCGCACACGGCCCGGGTTCCGCTTCTATCGGTAATGGGGTGGGCGTTGGTTTCGGTCACGGCGCCAACCATGGCCCAGCGCCCATGGCCCAGAATAATTTGAGCCATGGCCCGGGCCGTGATGCCGCCTACCCGTTCCCAATCGGAGTCGGTCAAGCCGGCGGCCAATCCGGGAAAAGTTTCCTGAAATTGACGAACCGCCACAGCAAAGGCGTGGCCGGGAATGTTGGCCGTAAATTCGTCGCGCCAGGCCTCAAACCAACTGGCGTAGCTGCCGGCCGGTATCCGGGCCAGCAATGCCTGGTCCAGGCTCTCGCGCCAGTGGTGATCATGCGCGGCTCGACTGGCTACATGGGCTGCAACCATCCGAAAGGCGCGCCGCACCGGGTCCGGGTCAAAATCAGGCGAGGAGCTTGCTCCGGCGGTGTTCACAATTTGCCTCATTTTTGAGGAGAAGCGAAAGCCTGCGCCTGCCGGTGGGCCAGAGCTGATGCCTCCACGATCACCAAGACCTATTTGCAAACCGGAGTCGTCAAACAATTGGTGAATTGTAAACCCAGCGGGGGAGGAGCAATCACGCAGGTCAGAAAGGCTGTTGGCCAACTGCTGCTTATGTAATAATTCTGTTTGATGATGAGGGGATCCGGCGGATGAGTAGAGGGGATGCGTGGCCATTGTCTTGACCAGTTCCTCTGTAAAGCCAACGCTGCGGCGCACCGTCAATTCACCCTGGTGGCCGGCGAGCACGGCCACGCCCGCCGAATCGGGAGCGCGGTATTCCAGCAACCGGAGGGCTTCAAGTACGCGCTGTACGCCTTCGATCTGGCCAAAAAAAGAGACAATGCCACACATTTAGAAAGCTCTCCTTTGAACTTGTGGCAATTAACAGAAACTACTCACCGATTATTATGTCGATGTCGGGCAATGGATTTGTACAGGTTCAGTAAACCCGGTGCTGTGGCCGGTCTCCGACCGAGCCACCTAAGCGGGCGCGGTCAAGAGACCGGCCCGAGCGTGATTTTGACGGGTTCACTGAATTTGCACATGGATTTTGAAGATTTGCGGAGCAGTATACCATAGCGCGGCCAGGCCGCAAATGAATAATGGTCAATAGGGTTTTCCATTGACATAATATGGTTTCCCTCTTCAAACAGTGTCATAACCCATATTGTGCGATAGAGAGAATTTCCAGTTGGCACATTTCCTGCCAACAATCCACTTATCAAAATGGGTGTACCGTCAGGCTTCTGCCAACGGTAGCCAGGTGCAACATCATTTGCCCAATCCACTTCACTACTGTTTTGATAATTAATACGTACATTATAGAAATTATTGCGATCCATTGATGGGGGTGTAGCTGAACCGGTTGCTGCCCACAAGACAGAAAGCGGATTCCAACGGTAAATTGGCATTAATCCGTCATCATTAGGGTCATTCACATTGATTTCGGTGTAGTAATGGGCCAAAATCTGGGCATCGTTTCATTCGGCCAAAATGAAGCAAAAGACAGGTTTACAATTTTCGCCATCAAAATCCTTTCATTCCGCCGCAGGTCCTGCTCTTGTTTCCGGCCAGTTCAGAACAGGACCTGCGGCGGAATGAAAGGATTATCTCTTATTTTCTGGCCTAAAGTGTAAACCTATTATTTGGATACATTGAAGCGATGCCCTCTTTTTTGAGGATCATATACTTGTTTGCCTATATTGTCTATACCGCGATGTCCGTTAAAAAAGACTGACTATCCAATAGTACAACAATGTTGTCATAATTCTAGTGATAAATGTCATCAAAATCTGTGACGTTTGTCACTTGACTTGCGCTGCTGCCGGGTTCTTGCAGGAAAAAAGCGCTCATTTGGGCGCTTTTTGCAGTTTTTTGACATTCATCATATTATGCCGGTTGTAGTAGCTCTGTGAGACGGAATAGAGAGGTATATCTTTTGACAACAAACATTTGATTTTGGCTCAACAGATACGAAAGTTAGGGTGAATGGAAATGATATCAACGTTAATTTTTGATGTAGGGGGCGTATTAATTCGCACGGAAGATCGCGCCGGCCGGCAAACGTTGGAGAGACGACTTGGTCTTTCGACGGGAGAGGCCGAGTATCTGGTATTTAACAGTAAAATGGGAACGGCCGCGCAACTGGGCCAGGTTTCGCCGGAGGAGCTGTGGGCCTGGCTACAGGCCCACCTGCAACTTGATGATGTGGGACTGGCTCAATTTCAGGAAGAGTTTTGGGTGGGAGACCAACTGAACTCGGCACTGCTGGCGTTAATTCAGTCATTGAAACCGCGTTATCAGACCGCTATTATCAGTAACTTTATGTCAGATTTGCACCACGTTATCACCGATATTTACCCCATTGCCGGCGCATTTGACCTGATTGTGGGGTCTGCCTATGAAGGTGTTATGAAACCGGATGCCAAAATTTTTGAGCGAACGCTGAAAAGACTGAAGCGCCGCCCCGAAGAAACGGTTTTTGTCGATGATTTTGCTCACAACGTTGCGGGTGCCCGCGCGGTGGGCATGCACGCCATCCATTACACGCCCCCCGTTGATATTAAAGCCGAATTGGCCCGGTTGGGCGTGATTCCGGATTTGTAACCGTTCCCCCCTTCCAACCTCTCTGCGGTCGCCCTCACGAGGGGGGGTGAACTTCATACGTATCAAGCTAATAAAGTGGGCAACAAATG
>CAYWSS010000308.1:0-7071 GCA_964460505.1 uncultured Caldilineaceae bacterium
TGCTTAAGGCTTAAACGCCATTCCTAAATGCACAAGTTATTTACACACCATTCCTTAATATAGGAGTTATCATTAACTGCGTTCACCACCAAGGTACAAATTCTGTGAACCCGTCAGAACGCGCTCGGGCCCGGTTTCCTGACCGCGCCCGCTTAGGTGGCTCGGTCGGAAACCGGCCACAGCACCGGGTTTACTGAACCTGTACCCACCAAGAATGAAAATTGCCCTCACCCTCGTCGCTGACGCGACTCCCCCTCTCCCAAATTGGGAGGAGGGGGTTGGGGAGTGAGGGGTATTTACAGAGGAGATGTATCAATGGAGATGCTGCTCAATGGAGAATGGGTTGATCGCCCTGAAAAAATGGAGGTTCGGAACCCTCAAGATAACAGTTTAATTGATGTAGTCCCTCTGGCCGGCGCAGATGATATGCCGGCCGCCATCAATGCCGCCATAGCCGGTTTTGAAACAGCCCGCCACCTGCCCACGCATCGCCGGATGAAAATCATCCACCACGCCGCCAATTATATTGAAACCCACCACGAAGAGTACGCCCGCACCATCGCCCTGGAAGGTATAAAAACCATCCGGGAGGCCCGCAAAGAAGTAACCCGCTGTATCGACACGCTGCGCCTCTGCGCCGAAGAGGCACGCCGCATTGCCGGTGAAACCATCCCCTTTGACCAGCAGGCCGGCAGCGAAGGCCGCGTTGGTTACTTCAGCCGCGAACCCATCGGCATTATCGGGGCCATTACTCCCTTCAATGACCCCCTAAATCTGGTTGCGCACAAAGTTGGCCCGGCCCTGGCCGTCGGCAACGCCATCATTGTAAAACCAGATTCAAAAACACCACTCAGTGCCCTGATGCTGGGTCGGGCTTTTTATGCCGCCCAAGTCCCGCCCGGGATGCTGCAAGTCATCACCGGTGCAGGTCGGAAAGTAGGCAATGTTCTGGTCACAGACCCGCGGGTGCGCATGCTCACCTTTACCGGCGGCACCGAGGTGGGCAAAGCCATCACCCGCCGGGTTGGCCTTAAAAAAGTAGGCATGGAGCTGGGCAGCAACTGCCCGGTCATTATCATGGATGACGCCGACCTTGACCTGGCGGTAAAAAGCAACGTCAGCGGCGCGTTCTGGGCCGCCGGGCAAAATTGCCTGCACGTACAGCGCTTGCTCATTCAGGATGAGATTTACAGCGATTTTACCCCCCGTTTTGTGACTGCCGCAGAGGCGTATCGCGTGGGCGACAAACTGAAAGAAATCACCGATATGGGGCCGCTGATTAACGAAGAGTCGGCCATCCGCGTGGAAAAAATGGTGGACGAAGCGCTTGATGCGGGGGCCACCCTGCTCACCGGCGGAGAACGCTCCGGCACTTTCTTTGCCCCAACAGTCCTCGCCAATTTGCCGGATAGCTGCGCCCTTGCCCGTGAAGAAGTGTACGGCCCGGTCACCATCTTTTATAAATTCCACACGCTGGATGAGGCAATTCAACGGGCGAATAATGTTGATTACGGCCTGCAAGCCGGCATTTTTACCAGCAATTTAAAGACCGCATTCCGGGCCATTGCCGAACTGCAAACCGGCGGCGTAATGGTTAACGAAAGCACAGATTACCGGATTGACGCTATGCCCTTTGGCGGCAAAAAAGGCTCCGGCCTGGGGCGTGAGGGCGTTCACTTCGCCGTAGAGGAGATGACAGAACTGAAAGTCGTCTGTTTAAATTTGTAACAAGTTAATGGGTTAGGTGAGTGGAGTGAGTTAATCTTCCCTAACTCCTAACCCCTAATCCCTGTATTTTAAGGAGTTATTATGACCGAAATAATCTATTCTAACGGCGTACAGAAATACATTAAAAAAGGCAAGGCGATGAGCGGTGCGGCGGCGGAACATCGCGCCACAATGCGCGCCAAAAAGTTTGATACTATTGCCGTGCACGGCCTGTACAATATGCAGGCGGCGCTGGCCAACCAGGGCAGCATTATCGAACCGGCCTATCTCAGCTCGGCCCAACATTTTGAAAACAGCGATCACATGGAGGCCTCGCTGGCCTACCTGATGCCCAGTTGGACCTACAGCCGCATTGCCAACCCGACTCAGGGCTATCTGGAAGAAACGCTATCCTTACTGGAGGGTTACGGCTATGGCGGCAAGGTCAGCGCGTGTGTCACATCGTCCGGGATGTCCGCTATTTTTATGGCTACCAATCCCTTTTTGGCGCGTGACAAAACCGGTGGTCCCATCAACTTTGTTTCCAGCGCAAAATGTTACGGCGGCACCTTTATGCTGTTTACCCAGCGCTACGCCGCCGAACGGGGCTACGAATTACGCTGGGTAAAAAATCCGCTGGATTTGGATGAGTGGGTCACTCAAATTGATAAAAACACCCGCTTTGTGTACGGCGAAATGCCCAGCAATCCCGGTCTGGGCGTGTTCGATATTGAAGCTGTGGCCCAGTTGGCTCACAACTACGGCATCCCCCTCATTGTCGACTCTACCGTAGCCACCCCGGCCCTGATGCGCCCGTTGCAACACGGGGCCGATATCGTGGTCCACTCGTTGAGCAAGGCCATGGCCAGCAGCGGCTTTACCATTGCCGGGGCAGTAATTGCCCGGCACAACATCCCCAGCCGGATTGGCCCGGACGAAATGAAAGCCAACTTTGCCATGTATGTTAAGCTGCTGCCCTACCGCGACCACGGCCCCGGCCTCAATCCTTTCAGTACGCTGATGATTTTAAACGATGTGCGTACCCTGCGCAGCAAAGTTGATTTGATGAGCAACAATGCCCTGCAGGTGGCCCAATTCCTGGCCCAACATCCCAATGTGGAGCAGGTTTTATATCCGGGGTTGTCGGGTACGACGGAACACAAAGTTGCCGCAAAATATATGTGGCTGGTGGACAGCGAGGATGACTACGGCGCACCACTAAACCGTTTTAGCCATTTAATGGGCTTCACCGTAAAAGGCGGAGCGCCGGCTGCCCGCGTAATGTTTGACCAACTGCAAATGATTTGGCGCGCCACCGATTTGGGTCGAATCAAAACCGTGGCTACCATTCCGGCCATCTCCACCCACCAGCAACAGGGCGAAGAGGGGCGCGACCTGGCCGACGTTCCCCCACACCTGGTCCGGCTCAGCACCGGCGGCGAACACGCCACCGATATCATTGCCGATCTGGATCAGGCCCTGGCAGCCATTGAGGAACGCACGGTGGTGCCTGTGCCCAGCAGCCAGTAGCCAGCAGACCATTCGGCAGTTTACCAGGAGTGCAAAGGTATACTTTTCTGAAAACTCCGCACAAATGGGGGCGCGGCCAACGCAGAGTGTGTCAACAAATGGGCAACGAATAAACGAATGGGGGGACGCTATTCGTTTATTCGTTTCATATTTCGTTGAGGATAAAGCAGGCAGCTATTTCTGCGGAGTTTTCAGTACTTTTGCACTCCTTACCGTAAGACGGGAGCATACGAAAACGCAATGATTAAGCACACTATCTCAACAGAAGTGGCCCAACAATTCTACGACCGGTTAGGCGCGGGTCACGATGCCGCCGAAATCTACGAAGGGCGGGCCAAACGCCGGGGATTGACGTTGCTGCAACTCGTCCCCGGCCGGCGCATGTTGAATGTGGGTGTGGGCACCGGCAAAGAACACGCGTTAATTCAGGCCAAACTCGCCCCCGGCGGAACTGCCTTTGGCCTCGATCTGTCGCCGGTGATGCTGCGGCTGGCGCAGAGCCGAACCGGTGCGCCGCTGTGCCGGGCTGATGCCTGCCTGTTGCCGTTAGCAACCGCAAGCGTTGACGCCCTCTTTTCCAGCTACGTGCTTGATTTGCTGCCGCTGCTGCTCCTGCCGGACCTGCTGGCCGATTTCCGGCGCATCCTCAAGCCGGGCGGACGCATGGTGCTGGTCTCTCTAACCGAAGGAATTAACCTGCCCAGCCGGACGCTGGTTAGCGTGTGGAAAGCGGCCTACGCTATCAGCCCGGCGGCCTGTGGTGGTTGTCGTCCGCTGCAATTAGCCCCCCTCGTGCAAGAAGCCGGCTTCAACAACATTCAGCGCGAGGTAGTGGTTCAACTCGGAATCCCCAGCGAAATTATCGTGGCCGAAAATACCAACGGTAACAGGCAAAAGTAATCTCCGTTAATCTCCCCATTTAGCTAATGACAATTTGGCTGATTTAGTCTATAATATAATTGTAAAAAATTTCACATCAACTCCGTTGTTCGCAACAAGGAGGTGCATGAATGGATAAGTTTATCAAAATGGCCTGGCGCAATATGTGGCGCAACTGGCGACGAACTGTCATCGCTACGATAGCAATTGTCCTGGGCCTGATTCTGCTCATCTTTATGGATGCGCTGATGAAAGGCTCTGACCAGGCAATCTTTGGCAACGCCGTGCGCCTGTACGGGGGCAACGTTCAAATTCACGCCCCCGGCTTCCGGGATAAAGCCGGCCGGCTTCCCCTGATTCCGCTGGACGACGCGGATATGGTCGTAGAGATTGTGCGCGCCCAGCCGGAAGTGGTTGCTGTCTCAAAACGGATCAACACCGGCGGCATGGTGAGCAGTCGTGAAGGGGCTTATCCGGTGAGCATCACGGCCATTGAACCTGAGAGCGAAGCGCCTGTCAGTCTTGTGGCTGAGAATATCATCGAGGGGCGCTTTTTAACCGGCAACGATGGCGACAATATCCTGATTGGGCAAGAAATGGCTAATTTATTAAAGGTTGGCGTGGGCGACCGGATTACGCTTTTGGGAAAACGTAAAGACGAGTCAATGCGCCAACGCTCGATGACCGTGGTGGGCATCTTTAATTTAGGGATGGGTGATGCGGAAAAGGGCCTGGTTTACATCAACTTACCCACGGCCCAAACACTGTACAATCTGCGCAATCAGGAAACGGAGGTGGCGGTTACCCTGACTCAGGTTGGCCAGGAGAACGCCACAATAACCAACCTGCAACCCGATTTACCTGACTACGAGATTGATTCTTTTGACACACTGCGGCCGGAAATACGCGAAATATTAGAGCAAAAGAGCGCTTTCCTGGCAATTTTTGGGTTTATTGTGTTGCTTATGGCCGGCATCGGTATCCTCAATCTGATGCTGATGGCGGTTTATGAACGCACGCGTGAGATGGGCGTTCTGGCTGCCCTGGGTATGAAGGGCCGGCAACTTATGGGCCTGTTTCTGCTGGAAGGTATATTCATTGGCGTTATCGGCGCCATCATCGGCTGTACGCTCAGTTGGCTACTGGTGTTGGCTGTCGGTCAGGTAGGCCTTGATTATGCTATGGCTGAGGGCACAGGCGATATAACCGCCCTAATAGGCAATCGTCTTTACCCCAGCATCGCTATAGTAAATATCATTTCTTATGGCGTGGCCGCGGTGATAATCGCGGCCCTGGCTTCGCTAATTCCAGCCTGGCAGGCCTCTCGTAATGAACCGGCAGAGTCACTGCATCACGTTTAAGGAGAGAAAGATGGCAATTAAAAAATTTTGGGCCATTGCCTACCGGGATTTGATACGCCACCGCCGGCGTACTTTGTTGACCTTGTTGGCGGTAGCTCTGGGCATGATGATTCTCATTATGATGAGTGGTTTTATCGCCGGCGCTTTTTCAGGCGCACTGCGTGACAACATTCGCTTGAACACCGGGCATTTACAACTACGTGATGACTCTTATGAAATAGAAAAGTTGAGTTTGTTGTCAAAAGACCTGTTGCAAAATAGTGAAGCGCTGGTTGCGCAAGCCGAAGCGCTTGACAAAGTTCAATCAGCCGCTCCCGTTTTGTGGACCAGCGGTATTCTCAGCACCATCCGTGAATCAACCGGCTTGCAAGTGACCGGGATTGATCCCACAGATGCGTTTCATGCGCCCATTCAAGAAGGGATTGTTCAGGGCGCGTACCTCACCCCGGACGCCCGGGGCGAGATTTTGCTGGGTAAACGTCTGGCAAATGATATGGACATCACCGTAGGGCAGCGCGTAAGCCTGGCGGTAGGCAACGCCAACGGCCAGCCCGAGGAGGCAATCTTCACGGTGGTGGGTCTGTTTAATACAGGCATTCCCAATTACGACCAAAGCACAGTCATTATGCCCCTGGCAAGGCTGCAATCTTTTACCGGAACCGGTAACCGGGCCAGCAGCATTATTGTGATGCTTAATAACCGGGAAGACACAGAAAAAGTGACCGCAGTCTTGCAAGCGCCGGGTATCAAAATACATACCTGGCAAGATTTAAATTCCATAATACTGGAAACTGTGGAGTTCGCGATGACTTTCTATTACATCATATACTTTATTGTGATTTTGGTGGTGGCCGTGTTAATTGCCAATACGCTGCTCATGTCCGTTTTTGAACGCACGCGGGAAATGGGTATTCTGGCTGCCCTGGGTATGAAACGGCGGCAAATTATGCTGATGTTTCTTTTTGAAGCCACCATCCTGGCCCTGGCCGGCATTGCTGCCGGCCTGATGCTTGGCTTTGCCGTTGTGGCTTATTTTGCCAGGGTTGGTATTGGCTTTAGCGAGGATGCAATGGCATCGGTTGAGGGATTTGCTTATGGCAGCAGGATGTATGCAGAATTTGCTCCCGGTCAGGCCATTGCAATTTCGTTGTTGATGTTTGGCGTGGTCACACTGGTATCATTCTATCCGGCCTGGTATGCGGCCCGTTTAGAACCAGTTAAGGCCCTGCATACATTATAAGCAACCCGCTTTGCAAAGGAAACTAACTGAATCTACGATATTGCAACGAGTGATGAAAATAGCATTTATTCGCCATTCGTATATTCGTCTATTTTTACAGGAGTCTAGCAATGGCAGTTATTCAATTAAAAAACGCAACCAAAATTTACACCATCGGCGAAATAGAAACCCGCGCCCTTGATGGGGTGAGCCTGAGCATTGAAGAAGGAGAGTTCACCGCCCTGGTTGGCCCCTCCGGCTCAGGCAAAACGACCATGCTGCAACTGATGGGCTGTTTGGATATGCCCAACAGCGGCGCGGTAAAAATCAATGGGCGGGATGTGACCCGCTTCAACGCCAACCAGCGCGCCGACC
>CAYWSS010000309.1:0-7069 GCA_964460505.1 uncultured Caldilineaceae bacterium
ATCCGTCCCGATTGCCCTCAAGTTACCCTGATTATAAACTTGATGCGTATGGGGTTGGGGAGGGGGCTATTTTCAAGTGAGACAGTTATTTAATCCCTGTTTCTATATGAAATGAAATACCAACAACGTGACATAAAGTTACTGGTTTTAGTCTACTAATTTTTTAACACTATGTCAAGCTGATGAGGGCAGGGATATTTTTGTGGTTGCTTCGATTCTGACAATTGCCGGTTGTGTGGTGGTGCTGCTACTGCTGATCATGCTCATTATGGCCGGGATACTGATTATGAGAGCCGGCTCTCGGGATTCAGTATCTGCGGCCAGAGAGGATTGGATTCAACGGCGCAGCGATAAGGATGAACGGGAGTGGTAGTTGCTGTGCGGTAGTGGGGTAAAATTGCTCAAATCATAAAACGCAGCCGAGCCATATAATCGCCCAACTCTTTCAATTTTCGGGCGCTGGCCGCATCGCCGCCGGCTTTAAACTGCTCAACAACAGATTCCAGTTCTGCAAAAAACACACCGTCGCACAAGCCAATATTGTTGCTGATAACCTGCTGCAATTCCTCTTTGTCTTTGGCCCGAATAAGCTTTTTTAACAGCGCTTGCGCCTGCTGATGCGTCATTGTTCCGGCGGTACTCATAATTTACTCCTGAAGATCAGTAGCCAGTAGTCAGTGACCCGCCCTGAAGAGAGTGGGCGTGACAATCTCCGAAATCATAGCACGAAGCGTATTAATAAACAATTACAAAAAATTCAGTTGACAATTGGTAATTGACAATTAGTAATTGCCAATTGATAATGAAGATATGCTGCAAAAGTTACTCAATCGCGGTCCCAGCCAAACCGTAGCCTTTATCGACAGGCCCGAAGCATCTCTGCTGGCCGAAACTATGATTGCCTTTGCCAACACCGACGGCGGCACTATTTTGTTGGGCGTTAATAGTTTTGGGCGCGTCATTGATTACCTGACCGATGAGGATGTGGAAGGGGAATTGGTGCGGGCCATGGTCATGTGCCGCCCGCCGGTCGTTACGGAGTGGGAGCAGTTTCAGTTGCCGGACGGGGTTGTGGTGGCCCTGAAAATTGCCCGCAGCCCCGAACTGCACGCCCTGGCCGACGGCCGGGTGCTGGTGCGGGCCGGCTCGGTGAACAAGCCCCCCAGCGGCGAGGTCATTCGTCATTTGGCCGCCACAAAATCCAGCGGCGATTTTGAAAGTGAGCCGGTAGCGGGTACCACCCTGGTAGATTTAGACAAATCTGTTCTGGATGAGTACCTGCGCCTGCGCAAAGAGCGGGGGGGGCGTCCCCCGCGAGGCACGCTGCAGGACCATCTGGTAGAAATTGGGGCCATGCTTGAAGACGGCACCCCCACCGTGGCCGGAATGTTACTGTTTGGCAAACACCCGCAGGCATTTTTGCCCCAGAGCAGCATCATCTTTGTAAAATTTCATGGGAAAGAAGCCCGAGGCCGGGATGGGTTGGCCGGCTACGGGCGGCGGGTAGAAATTGATGGCCCCCTGGCCCGCATGATTGAACGCGCCTGGAATCTAACTACCGAGGAAATAACGGTAGAAGCCGTGGTGCATGGGCTCCGCCGCAAAGAAATGCCGGAGTATCCTCCCTTTGCCGTGCGCGAGGCGCTGGTTAACGCCATGTGCCACCGCGATTACCGGCTGAGTGGCCGCCGCGTAGAAATTAGGCTGTACGATGACCGGCTGGAAGTCATTAGCCCTGGGGGGTTGCCGGGCTACATCACCCTGGATAATATTGTGGAGGAACATTTTTCCCGTAACCCGCGGTTGGTGGCGGGGCTTTTTCAGTGGGGCTACATTGAAGAACTGGGCCTGGGCATTGACCGGATGATTGAGGAAATGCTGGAAAGCGGCCACACCGCCCCCACTTTTGAGGCCAAACCCTACTCCTTTACGGTGCGCCTGCACAACATCAGAGAACGACGTCCGGTAACCCAACGCTGGCCCACCAACATGAACGAGCGGCAGATGCGGGCCATGAGTTATCTCGAGGGCAATGGCCGCATCACCAATCGGGAATACCGCCAGATTTGCCCCGACGTTAACGCCGAAACCCTGCGCCTGGATTTGGTTGACCTGATTGACAAGGGGCTGCTGCTAAAGATAGGCGACAAAAAAGGAACGTACTATATATTAAAATGATGAAGGATGAGTTTAAATTCATCCTTCATCGTTCATCCTTCATCATTAAATCTTCTGCTATCCATTCGGCCACAATTTTATGGGCTTTGCCCGTGGGATGCCCGTCTCCTTTTATGGATAACCCCGCGGCGGGGTCCAGTTTCATGCGCTCATCGTAATTGAGAATTTTTAGCCCGGCAGCTTCAAAATGGGGCTGCATATCCTCAAAATAATCCCCTTCGTCCGGATAAATTACCACGTAAAATTCATCGCTGTCGTATTTTTCCCGAAAGGCGTCTCGCGCCCCGGCAATGATGCGGGCGGCTTTTCCGTAATGGCTGCCGGTTAAATTGCCGGGAATGTTGAGATTGTAATATTTGGCAAATTCAGTATCGCCGAGGGCACTGTACAGGCTGGACAGGAGGGGGCGGCCCGTTTTAAAATTGCCTTTTCTCACCAGATTGCCCGACCAATCTGTGGTGTAGTAGGGCATCTGCTCGCCCCAATTATTGTACACAAACATTGAGCCGATGGCCCGCTCAACGTGGGCATCGATAAATACGTAAATGGCGATGCCGTCTGTTTCCGGCACTTCGGCAGCCAGGTCATCGCTTTGCAGTTTGGCCAGCATCTGCTGGGGGCCGTAGCCACTAAATCCATAGTTGTAGGTATGATATTGCGGGGCCATTTCAGACACGTAATAGGGCAATGTTTCATTGTCATTTACCCCCTCACCAAAAGTGAACGAATCGCCAAAGAACAGCAAAAATTTGTCGCGCGGCTCAGAATTGGCAGCGGTGGGGGTCATTCGCCGGCTATACCGGTCAATTGAGTAGATAACGTCGTACACGACATCATCGCCCTGCTTTTTAAGGGAGTTCACTTGTGAATCAGGGCGAGGTTTGTAGCCCAATAATTCATCAGGATAGAAAAAATTGTCGGTGTACGTACCTTCGTGACGGGTGGGTGGAGGGGCCGCCGAAGGGGCAGCGGCATCAACCGGAGGGGGTGGCGTGTGATTAAGCCGGTAAAAGAATTTTTCCACGCCATACAATAACAGAGCGGCGAATGCAATACCCACAAGAAAATTAATTAATGTGGAAAATGAGCGCCCAATGGTCAGTACCAGGCCAACAACAATCAAGGTCACATCAAAAAGCCAGATAACGACCACGCTGCGCGGGGCCAACTCGCCGTCGGATGAGAATAGGGCGGTGAGCGCCCATTCATTCAACAGCAGACCGGCCCCGATAAGTATCAACCCCAGAATAAAAATTTTTCTTTTGGAAAACCAGGCAGGGTTTATTTTCATTAGAGAAAAAAGAGAGGAAATGTGATATTCAGCAATTAAACCAGATTGCGGGCTATGACAGCATCATTCTCGGAAAGCTGAAGTTTAACCCCCGAGCGCGATCTTGTAAAACGCCGCCGCCGGTTGCGAATGATAACTTCCGTACCGCTCCACAATTTATCTGACACAACAATCCGGGGGATATGCTGTGAAAGTTCATCAAGTTCTTTGTTTACATTTTTCAGTTCTTCCTGCAGGTTAACTAAGTCCAGTTTCAGCTCAGCTTGCTTGGTCTGCATCTGATTTAACGCATCTGCAATTTTTTGGTCGGTGGCATCTTCGGCTTCAATGGCGCCAATCTGGGCCTTGATATTCTTTAAATGACCTTGTAGCTGTTCTACTTCCCGGCGGGTGGCCCACGGCAGTTTTTCCCAGGGATTGGCCGTGCGCTGTGCCAGTTGTCCTTCCAGTTCTGTCAGTTTGCTGACCAGGTTGTCGCGTGCCGATTGAAATTGGCTCAACGTTTTTTTGTTCTGCATCATTTCGCCAATGCTGCCTTTGACGGCTATCCGCTGGTTCAGGGTATCGATGCTGGATTCTACCCGTGTCAGGGTATTTCTGGTTTCTGTAATCTGATTTTCCAGCACCTCTACAGCGTGTTGGGAGGTAACCAGCCCCTCTTTTTCCGCTTGAAACAAAATGCCCTGCATGTGCTGGTAAATTTCAGCTTGTTTCTGTTCTATCGCGGTTTTTTGGGCGGCTCTGCCTTCAATGGCCGGCTCTCTGGCTTCCTTACGCTCTAACAACGATTTTATAACGATTTTCTGTTCGCCAAGCCGGTCTTTGAGGTTTTTAATATCCATCTGCATGTTTCGTTTACGGGTAACTAAACCAGGTTTCTCGCCCACCCGCAACCGGGTTAAAATGCCGGCATCGGTGCCAACACTCATGACTTTGATTTCTTTTCCGGCAGATACACTCCCGCCAATAATTGCCCCCACCAATTTTCCCTGCTGCCGGCTCCCCACTGTAATTGTTTTATCGGCCAGTAAATCACAATTAAAGACCTCATCGGCAACGGAGATATTGCCGCCGGCGGTCATGTTGGCATTATCTGCAAATTTAACGACAATATCGTTTTCGGCTTTGAGGATTGCCCCGTTTTTGCCGCCAACAACACCGCCTACTACTTCAATACTGCCCCCGGCCCCCAGATTACCGGCTTCCATCACCCCGGAAATTTTAATATTGCCCGTGGCTTTTACTTCAAAGCCCTCGCGCACGGTGCCGGAAATATCAACCGAACCTTCTATGTCCAGATTGCCGGTTGAAAGGTCTACATCTCCCCGCACCTGGAAAATATCTTCTACCACCACCCGGTTAAAGGAGCGGGTATCCAGCCGCACAAATCCATCGGTTTGGGCCAGTAACTCGTTGGGGTTTTCTTTGGAAATTTCTGTGCCTTTGCCCACCGGCAAGCGCACATCTCTAACTCTGGGAGGCCTCAGCGGTTGGCCATAAACCGACATACCCGGCTCCCCCTGTTGGACCGGGATTTTTTGTACCAGCAGTTGTCCGGCCTCTACATTCTTTACCAGATTGAGGTCGTAATGATCAACATAATGGCCCATATCTTTGGGCCGCTTCCCCATAGCCGCAGAAAACATATACTCCAGCCGGCCGTCTATGCCGGGAACAAATTCCTGACCGACGGCAATCAACTCCTCGGTGGGGTATTCCTGATTGGCTACTATAAGCTCAATTTTGTCCATCATGACCCCGTATTCCACTTTGGATTTAGCCATAATATCAAAAATTTGGTCAACGGTTATTTGGTAAGGTTCGGGGGGGGCCTGGGCAATGGTTAAATACGCGTACAGCTTATCCCGGCTCACCGTCACCTTGATGCTGGGGATAGGAAGTTCCGGTTCTTCTTCCTCTTCTTCTGTTACTATTTCAAGGTTTTCGTCGTCTGCTTCTTCGTCGAAAACATCAAGAATTTCAGAGTCATCCATTGACATAAGCTGTACTTTCCGGTATGCGTGTTAGCGACTTATAGTATTACCCCATAACATTTGCGTTGCGCTTGCGGCGAGAATCATTGTAACCGTTCACCCCCCTGCCAGAATTATGTCATTCCCGCATGCTTTTAGCGGGAATCTATGCGTGCAGTCTGTGGATTCCCGCTTAATACGTGCGGGAATGACAGGGGGGCTGAATGGTTACGAATCATTTGTTAATTATTCATTGTTCATTTGCGGCTTGCCGCTATGTATTGTATCGGCAACATCTTGCCAGTCTAAAGTTAAAATTCACCACCAGGGTTGTTTCCAGGTAAATTTAAGTCTCTATCGGTAAATTTCGCTACCCGACATCCGGGTAGATTCACCTTCCTGAAAGCTGTTATAGAGCCAGGTTGCTCCAATTATCGGATATTTTCGGTCTAAAACCGAGCTTCCAGAAAGGTTTGTCGGGTAACGAATCGATATAAATGATTGTCACCTGTAGAGTTGTCCCAAATAAAGTGACCGGTACTTTTATCGCCATTTTCAGCATCATCATGGCCGGGAAAGCCTCTCTGTAGCAAATGTTCAAGTGTCGGCTACTTGGTTTTTCTTAAAAGGGAACAACTCTTATTATCACGTAAAAGTGAACACCTTCACCCTTAAATTTTACCAAAACTTGCGCTGCCCGTATATGCAGGTTTTGTCAGATTACATACATGTTTCGTTAAAATTGTTAAGGTGTGCCGGCTATTTCATTTCGAGCCAGTTTTGCCCAATTTCCACATCAACTTTCAAGGGAACCTGTAGCTCAAATGCGCCGGACATCACCTCGCGGGTTAAGCGGGCGGCTGCTTCTACTTCTGCATCCGGGGCCTCCAGCACCAACTCGTCATGAACCTGTAATAACATTTTGGTTTGCATCTCTTGTTTTTTCAAGGCCGCATGCAGGTCAAGCATGGCCTGTTTCATAATATCGGCGGCGGTGCCCTGAATGGGCATGTTGATGGCCTCCCGCTCGGCCCTGGCCCGCTGCATTCCGCGCAGGCCGGCCAAATGAGAAAAATCCCGCCGCCGGCCCAGCAAGGTGGAAACATACCCTTGCCCGGCAGCCAGTTTCTGCGTGTTGTCGATATACACTTTTACGCCGGGATATTTTTCAAAATAGGTTTTTATGAAATCACGAGCCTCGTCGCGGCTCATACCGGTGCCCTGCGCCAATCCAAAAGCAGTTTGCCCGTAAATCAGGCCAAAGTTGACAGCTTTTGCAATACGGCGCTGGTATTTGTCAATCTCTTCCAGCGGAAGCCCAAGCACGGCGGCAGCGGTGGCGGCGTGAATATCCTCATCATTGGCAAAGGCTTGCAGCAGGCCGGGGTCTTTGGCAATGTGGGCCAGAATGCGCAGCTCCACCTGCGAGTAGTCGGCGGAAATTAATTGGCAGCCCGGTTCGGCCACAAAGGACCGCCCTATCTCCCGCCCCTGTTCGCAGATCAGAACAGGATCAAGCAGGTGCTCACGAGCCTCATAAGCAACGCCATAAAGTTCTCCACCGCTGCATCTACCTCCTCCTCATAGAAGTCAGCAATCTTCGAGAGCATGGCATCCAGCGCGCCGG
>CAYWSS010000310.1:0-7025 GCA_964460505.1 uncultured Caldilineaceae bacterium
AAATAACCCCCTCCCCACGCTTTGCGTCCCCCGACATCGGGGGAGGGAGTCGCCGCAGGCGGCGGGTGGGGGTAGGTTAAATTTTCATTCTCGTTGCTGTCCCGCCAGGAACTGTCGCACTCTTCTGATAATTACATTATCAGAGGCAGGTTACAAGTGACCGGCCCTTAAAATTCTTAACGCAAATGGCGCGAATAGGCAAATTTATCGAATATTTTCTAAATCTTTAATAATATTTGCGCTATTCGCCATTTGCGTTATTCGCGTTAAGAATGTCCGGTAGAGAAGTGATACATAAAACCAGACTCTACGAGCAAATGCACGGTGGCCTGATTAAAGGGCCTTAATCCAACCCCAAATCCTGCTCCACCTGGCTAAGGTAGTCATCCGCTGTGGCCGATGTTGTATCTGGGGTTTGTGCTGCCGGCGTTGGGGGTGCAGCCACTGGAGCCGTCTCTTTTTGGCTCCATTTTCGCATGGTAAAAAACAGCAATACCCCGCCAATCAATATGGCTACTACCGGTAAGAACCACAGGGTCGCTGTAAACCCGGATTTGGGCGGCTGCTGCAATACCTGGGGGCCGTATTGGGTTACAAAATAGTCCAGCACTTGCTGGTCGCTGTACCCTTTTGCCAGCAAGTCTCCAATCTGTTCTCTCCACTGGGCGCAGGTCTGGGTCCGGCAATCCGCCAGGTTGATGCCGGAACAGGTGGGGCAGTTCAGGTTTGAGGCAACTTCGTTGATGCGGTCATAGTCCGGAGTCTGAGCCTGGCTTGCAGGGAGCAGGGGGACCAGAGAGAAGAGGGAGAGCGCAGTGAATAAAATTGTAAAAAACACGATTTTTGAGATTGTTTCGCGATACATTTTCTAAGAACCTGTTATCTCATTTTTAATGAGTAATGAATAATGAGTAATGAGTAATGAATAAGTCTGACTACTGGCTACTGTACTGTAGCCACACCGCCCGGCACTTTGGATTTGGCAACGGCGCGCTGCCGGCGTTCCTGTTCGGTGGGCCATGTGGCAACAATGGTCCCCAGAATGAAGACAAAACCGCCAATCCACAGCCAATTGATCAGCGGATTGATGTACGCTTTAAACGTGGCGGTTTCGCCGGTGCCTTCCCACCCGGCCAAAATTACGTACACATCGTTGGCCAGGGTGCTGTGTTTATCGGGGATGGTCATCGGTTGTTCCTGGACCACAAAATATTCACGGTTGGGAATTAATGCTCCAATGGGTTTGCCGTTGTGTGAAACGTTCAGCACTGCTTCGGTGATGATTCTGTCGTCGGGGCTGTCACCTTCGCGTAGACCGAGGTATTTTAATTCGTAACTGCCCACAAAATTACTGGTGATGGTCATGCTTTCGCCAACAGCCAGATTCTTCTGACTTTCTACCTGATAGTAGCGGCTGCCCACCACCCCAATAGCCAGCAGTACAACGCCAATGTGAATGAGGTATCCGCCGTAGCGCCGGTGATTACGCCCCACCAGGTGCCACAGCGCCACCAGATAATTTTCGCCCCGGCCTCGATGGCGCGCGCTGACACCGCGCCAATACTCAATCAGGGTGGTGGCCAGGGTAAAGCCGCACAAACCAAAGCCCAAAAGCGCGCCGGGAATTGTTATGCCGGCCAGAAAATAGAGCAAGCCCATGGTGATAAATCCTGCTGCGGCGGGCCACAGCAGCGAATTGCCCAATTTTTTCATGCTGGCGCGACGCCAGGGAACCAGCGGAGCCACACCCATCAGCAACACCACTATGGCCCACAGCGGGGCGGTGGATTGGTCGAAGAAGGGAGGCCCAACCACAATTTTCTCGCCCAGCAAGGCTTCGGAGAAGAGGGGGAAGTGGGTGCCCCACCACACAATTACGGCCAGCCCAATAAATATGAGATTGTTTAACAGGAAGATTGACTCGCGGGAGAAAAGGGAGTCCAGTTCATTATCTGATTTCAGCAAATCCCAGCGGGAAACAAACAAATAGAGGGAAAATAGAAACATTACGGCGATAAAACTCAGGAACAGCGGGCCAATGGCGCTTTGGGCAAAGGAGTGTACGGAAGAGATTACGCCGGAACGGGTGAGAAATGTGCCTTCGATAACCAGGGCAAAGGTGAGGATGATCAGGGCCATATTCCACCGTTTCAACATTCCTCGATTTTCCTGCATCATTACCGAGTGGAGAAATGGCGTACCGACCAGCCACGGAATGAGCGAGGCGTTTTCGACCGGGTCCCAGCCCCAGTAACCACCCCAACCCAGTACATCGTAGGCCCACCAACCGCCCAAAATCAACCCCAGGCTAAGAAAAAGCCATGCGGTCAGCGACCAGCGGCGGCTGGTTCGAATCCACAGGTCGTTAGTCTGTTTGGTAATCAGGGCTGCAATAGCAAAAGCGTAGGGGATTACAAATGAGACAAAACCAATGTAAAGTATCGGTGGATGGATAACCATTCCAAAATGGCGCAGCATCGGGTTCAGACCGCTGCCGTCGGGGGGAAAGAAATCTAATTGCTCAAATGGATTGGCTACAAAAACCACCAGGGCCACAAAAAAGGCAACCGTAATCTGGGTAATTGCAATAACATAGGGCATCAGGATGCGCATTGATCCCCATTTTTTTAGCAGAACTATAGCCGCAAATATAGACATGAGCCACGACCAGAAAAGCAGCGATCCATCCTGTCCGCCCCACAGGGCTGTAACGCGATAAAAGAGGGGGGCCGCCTTGTTACTTACTTCCCACACATATCTGGTTTGGTAGTGACCGACAATTAACAGGTACTCGATAATGATAATAGTCAGCGTTAAAAATCCGGCCACGCCAAAGGCAGCATTACGGGCGCTGTTGATTAGTTCCGGCAGGTGGCGTTTTGCGCCAACTACAGACACAACAGCCGCATATACGGCCAGGGCCAGAGCGATGGTCATTGCAACATATCCAATATTTGGCATAGAATTACTCCAATTTTATTATTCAGTGGGCAGTAAAATGCCTGCTCCCTGCTCCCTGCTTACCGATTCAACTTGTATTTCTTCCACACCGTCTTCTTCGTAGCGGCTGGGGCATTTTAACAATAGCGATTGGGCTACAAAGGTATCGCCATTGTATTTGCCTTCTATAATAGCTTCTGCCCCCTCACGCATCTGGTCCGGTTTGGGGCCGTTGAACATCACGTGCATCGAGTCGCCATTTTCGGCCATGACGTCAAACGTTAAAATAAGGTCACGGTTATCAAACTCTATGGTTGTGGCATCAACTTTACCGGCCACGCGGACATTTCGGTTGTAGATGCTGTCGCCTTTGGCGTGGAGTTCATCCACGGTAAAGAAATAGGTTGAATTGCTGGTAAATCCGGCATACATCAGATACGCCACAGCCAGCGCCACCATTACGCCACCCACAAGGAATTTAATTTTCTTGTTTGCTGATTTTCCAGCGACTTTTACAGATGGTACCGTGGTCGATTGAGCCATAGTTTTCCCCTCTAATTTAGAATTACATGGTTGAGATGATTTTATAGATTAAGAAATTTATCTTAATTTAATGTATCGGATACCAGTGAGTTTTTGATTAACCAATGATATATTGTTTCGCCCGCCCGCCGATTTCCTGCAACCGTCCAATGTTCATCGTGGGGAAAGAATAGGGGAGCTTCTCCCTGTTCGGCCCCTTTGATAAAAACAGGCTGCAAATTTAATATCCTGATGTCTTGTCCGGCCAGGGCTTTCGAAAACTCATTTAATGGATTTTCAAGCGTTGCTTCTCTTAAATAGGGTAAGTTTTGATAGCTGATTTCGCGTTCGTCCGGTGACATAGCAGCCGCATTGATGATGTCTGCCGGGTCAATAAGAACTACGGCAAATCGGGAGCCGTTGGCTTCAACTTCTTTAGCCAGTTGCTGCACTAAATCCAGCGTCAATTGCCAGCCGTACCTGATGGTTGCATTTTCTTCCGGGTACAATTTGCGAAAAGTCTGATTTTCTACCGGCACATAAAGCTGAAGAACCGGCAGCTCTCTATGGAAAAAATCCGCTTGCCTGTTAGCCAGAAATGAATCAACCTGTTGAAAGGAACGGGAAGCGTAGTAAAGTTTATTGATAGCCGTAGTTAAGCCTTTGTAAAAGAACGGGCACTGCCCCATCACCGGGTCTAAACCGGGCGCATAATACCAGAGATTAGTATCCAGTTGTTGGTTTTTGCACCGTGTAAAATAGGTTGCGTAGCAGTTTATATTGTCGGTTGTCAGCGCATTAACCGGCAAATTGTCGTAAATATCATTTCCAAGGTAAAACATTAACAACACCAGGTCCGGCTCGTAAAATTGCCCTTCGTTGCGGTAGTAGGTCAGTTGCTGGCCGGTTCCCCAGGCTTGAACACCGGTGCTGATCACCTCAAACGGCTGTGGTGTTTGCCCCTCATTCAATAAATCTTCCAGAACCTGGTGCGATGTTTCAGCTTCGTTAACCTGGCTTGCCTGCAAAAATGAGTCGCCCAGCATCAAAATACGAAATGTATCTGGCGGCTTCTCCAGTTGATGTTCCGTGTCATGCATACCGGCCCTGTTGTATTTTATGGTATGCGCATAGCCGTCCGTTTTTTTGCTGGCTCTGTAATAATTGGGGGTCCCCCTCCAGCCTAAGGCTGATGAACAAACGGCGTTAAATTCTGCGGGTTCAGGTGTGATAAACCTTATCCCTATTTCCAGAATGATAAGCGTAAAAAGTATGCTTATAACCCCGATGCCAACATTAAGAAAAATCTGAAGAAGTCGCTTGGGCATTGATCTTTTTGGTTCGGCAACTCAGGCCCTACAGCCCAAGAGAATATCCTGCTCCGGTTAATATCACGGTGAGCAGCCCGTAGCCGGTTTCCTGAAATCCTACAAGTTGAGGTTTAACCGGTTTGCGATAGGGCGATAACCCAAACGCGGCCCGGGCCAACAGGATAACCATGGCCAGCGCCGCCGGCCACGGAGCCAGATTGAACACGGCCAGCGCCGCGATAGCCAGCACGCCTAATCCATGGATTATAAAAACTAATGCCATTGAAACGGCGATGCCTCGTTCCAGCCGCAGTCTGGCCCGCACGTACACAATGGAAACCAGGGCGCGAGCCAACAGAATGCCCCACACAGCCAGGGCCAGCGTCATCGACCAGCCCCCGGCCAGGGCAATAGCAGCGGCTACGGCTCCCAGCGCAGCGGCCCCAAATAATTCCGGGATGAGTTCTCTGCCGCGATTTTGAGAGTCATAAAAAAGTTGAATGAGCGCCGGCGGCACGGCCATTAGAAGCGGCGGCCAAAAGATATGCCGGCTGCTGAGTATTGCCAGGGTCAATCCACCGAGGGCCACCAGGCCGTAAAACAGAGAAAACCGTTCTGCCCAGACCGAGCGGGGGTAGCGCCGCTTTTTGCGCCGGTCTGTCACAGCCAACCTTAAAGGTTGCTGCGACAGAAATACGCCCAGCGCGGCTATTCCCAGCCAGAACCCGGCCAGAGAAGGAGCAATCCACAAACCCAACATAATCGGTTCGAGCAAAAAGCCCCAGCCGCCATGTGAAGCGGGCAACGCGATATTTTTTAAATTGACTCGCGGTTGTACAGCGGTTGCACTCATATTAACCTATCACCGGCATTGCAGGCTTTTTATTTAACCTGGCGGCCAGTTCTTCCTGAAACGGGAACGACCCCGGCTCGTAGTTGCAGAACGGTTCTTCGGCCAGGGGGTTGCCGGTAACGGCATAAGCCCGAGAGCGGGAACCGCCGCAGATGCCCACAAATTCGCACAATCCGCACCGGCCTTCGTATTTACTGGTGTCCCGCAGGTCGTTAAAAAGCGGCGCTTCGCGGTAAATATCTACCAGCGATTTTTCCCGCACGTTACCGACCGTAACCGGCATAAAGCCGCTGGGGAAAACTTCGCCCCGGCGGGAAATAAAAACAAACCCGTTGCCGGCGTTAATGTGCATTGGCGTGCGGAAAATGTTATCTCGTTTCTTGATGTCGTATTCTTTTACAATTCTTTCCAGGCTGTCTTTTAATTGATAATAGACCGGGTGCAAGTCAAAGTAATCTTCAACATTCAGCCCTTTTTCGTCCAAAATGGCGCGTTGCAAAACCACACGTTTGTAATGATGCCCTTCGGTGGTTTTGGCGCTGATGTATTTTGAGCAGTCGTAGAGAAAGTGCATCACCGCTTCATATTCGGCGGGCGAAACTTCGTCCTCGGCTTTGCCGCGACCGGTTGGCACCAGGAAGAAAACACTCCAGGTCATGGCCCCGTAATCCAGCACCAACCGGAAAATATTTGGCAGGTCATCCAAATTGTAGCGGGTGACTGTGGTATTGAGCTGTAATTTAAGCCCTATTTCACGAGCGGTTTGCCAGCCCCGGGTGGTTAGATTAAATGAGCCGGGAACCTGCCGAAAATCATCATGTCGTTCCGGGTTTGAGCCATCGATGCTGAGCGAGATGGCCTTACCCCCGTTGCCTTTAACTTTTTTTAGATTCTCTTTGTTTAGCAACGGCGTGCCGGAGGGCGAAACAGCCATGGCCAGCCCCAATTCTTTGCCGTAAGCTAACAGGTCAAACAGGTCCTCCCGTTTAAAAGGGTCTCCACCGGTGAAGATGAAAATAGGACGGGGCCTGCCAAAATTGTCCACCTGATCCAGCAGCCGTTTGGCCTCTTCAAAATTGAGCGTTAGCGGGTCGTGTTCCGGGATGGCTTCGGCCCGGCAGTGGCGGCAGGCCAGATCACATGCGTGGGTGGTTTCCCAGATAATCATAAAGGGTCTGTCGTTTAGGTCATAGGTAGGTTGACGAATTAATTTTCGCATACTGCCTCCTTTTGGCGTGGTTCCTGGTTAATCAAGGTTGGTGAGACCGGCGCGGATTTTAAACCGGGCGGTCTTAAAATTTTAATTTCCAATTATTACAATCAATCCCGCCGCTCTGCGCCGCAGCTGTGGCAACACCTGGCATTGCCGCGCAGCGCAGAACCGCGTTGCTGCCGCCTTG
>CAYWSS010000311.1:0-7017 GCA_964460505.1 uncultured Caldilineaceae bacterium
TTCGTGGCAGATAATACGTTTTTTATAGAGCGATCCTGCAAACTACCAGAGAACCCAAAATTTGGGAAAGCGCAGGGGGGTACGAAGGCATCCCCCCGAAACCCACCCGCTGAGAGTGCCCTGATTCTCTGAAATTTGGGGTAATCCCCGGGTAACCGGCTAATTGAAGTTTGATGACAGCGGTGCTAAAATTATCGCCGGGAGTGTTAAATTGAGCGCAAATTCATCAGAAACCTACATTACATCAGTCACCTGTTTAGAGTGTGATCACCAGTTTGATTACTTTTCCGGAATAGACCACTGTCCCGCCTGCCAAAGCGTGTGGCTTGATGCCCAATACAACTACCGGACTGTGGCTAAAATTTGGAAAGACGGCCTTCAGAGGCGGCCAAGCTCGCTGTGGCGGTACCGTGAATTGCTGCCCTTGCTGGATACCAAAAATCTTACCTCTATGGGTGAGGGGTATTCGCCGTTGATTCACGCCACCAAATTGCAGGAACGGTTGGGGCATCCGGCAATATTTATTAAGGACGAACGCCAGTCGCCAACCAGTTCATTTAAGGATAGGCAGGCCGCGGTGGCGGTGTCGGGCATGAAAGAAGCCGGTATTGACGAATGTGTCCTGGCTTCAACCGGAAACGCGGCGGCGGCCTACTCGGCTTACTGCGCCCGAGCCGATATTAAGTTGTGGGTTTTTCTTACCAGTTTGGTGCCCGCCGCCAAAATGCGGGAGGCCGCACTGTACGGCTCTGAAGTTATAAAAGTTACCGGTACCTACGACCAGGCCAAAAAAGTGGCCGCCGATTTTGCGGCTCGCCGCAAGATTCATCTTGATAAGGGAGCTAAGGCGGTTTCCGGTAAAGAAAGTATGAAAACGGTCGCCTTTGAAATTGCCGAGGAGTTGGCCTTGCAGCTTCATGGCCCGGACAGCAGTATAAAATGGCAGGCACCGGATTGGTACATTCAGGCCGTTAGTGGCGGAATTGGGCCGCTGGGCGTGTTAAAAGGCTTTGAAGAACTGTTTAAAATGGGTCTGATTGACAAAGTGCCAAAAATTGGCGTGGTTCAGGCCGAAGGATGCTCGCCCATGGTGCAGGCCTTTGCCGCCCACCAACCCCAGGCCGCCCCGGTGGTGCCGGAAACGCATATCACCATTTTATCTACCGGCGCCCCCGGCCTTAGCTACGAGCTGCTCTACCAGGCCAACCAAAATTATGGCGGCCACATGATCAGCGTTACCGATGATGAAGCCTTTACCGCAATGCGCCGCCTGGCCCGAACAGAAGGTTATTCCGTAGAGCCGGCCACGGCGGTGGCCTTTGCCGGGCTGGCAAAATTAATTGAGCAGCATATTATCAAACCGGATGAAATTGCGGTAATAAACTGCTCCGGGCACACCTTCCCGGTAGAAAAACATATTATGGACGAGGAAGCCTTGCCCGATGTGCGGCTTTCTCAGGATGCTCAGGCAAGTCACGGCGTTCCGCTGGACGGCTTGGGCGCGGCGCTTAACCGGCTGGATGAGCAGATTACAACCATCGTCGTGGTGGACGACAATCCAAACGATAGCCTGTTGATTCGAAGGTTACTTGAATCCAAGAAGCCGTATCGAATATTTGAGGTAAATGACGCTGCCGAAGCCCTGGAGACAATTCAAGATCGCTTGCCGGATTTGGTGGTTACCGACCTGACCATGCCGGAGATGGATGGGTTTACCCTCTTGGACCAACTAAAAGACAATCCAAAGACGGCCAAGATACCGGTCATTGTTGTTTCTGCCAAAGACCTTACGGACGAGGATGAACAACGATTGGCCGGGCATACGTCATCAATTTGGTTAAAAGGCGCGTTTTCTACCCGAGACTTAGTGGAGCATGTGGTGGGTACTTTATCTGGGGGTGATGGCCCGGTATCTGATGCCCTGCAAAAGCCGGCCGAATCCAAAGGGGTGGCGCAGTTAACCACAGTGCCCTCAAAAGCAACCACTGAGGCCAGCGGAAAGGTGGTGTTGGTGGAGGACAATCCGCTGGATGCGCGGTTAATCAGCCGCATTTTGCAGGTTGATCTTCCACTTGATATTAAATTGGTTCAAGCGGGCATGGAGGCTCTGACTGTCATCAAAACAGAAAGACCGGATTTGGTGATTTTGGATCTGATAATTCCCGATAAGAGCGGGTTCCAGATTTTAGAAGAATTAAGGCAGGATAAAGAGCTGGACACCATTCCGGTAATTGTGGTTACATCAAAAAACCTGACGAGTGCCGAGCGGGATTTGCTGAACGCTAACGGCATCTCATCCCTGTGGCAGAAGGGTTATATAGACCGGGAAAAACTGGTAGCGCAGGTTGAAGCGCAACTGGGGTAAGTGAAGGTGCCGCCGCCGGCGATTAGAGTGTAATATTATTCAACAGCAGGAGGCTGTAAAAATATGTTGATTTTATATGTTGAAGATAATTTTGAAAACAAATTGTTTGTGCGTCGCGTTCTGGAATCGATGGGGCACGAAATGATGGAAGCAGAGACCGGGCCGGACAGCTTGCTGCTGGCCGCAGAAAGAAAACCAGACCTGATTTTGATGGACGTAAATATTCCCGGCATGGATGGCCTGGAAACAACATCCCACTTTAAGGCCAACCCCGATTTTACAGAGATTCCTGTTATTGCCCTCACAGCCAATGCCATGAAAGGGGATAAAGAACGATGCCTGGCCGCCGGGTGTGACGGGTATATGCAAAAACCTGTCGGTGTTTCTGATTTGCGCCGTGAAATAACGCTTTATGCTAAAAAACTTGAGACTGAATAAAAACGGCACGCGCTTTTGAGCATCGTCTGAGTTACTGATTCAGATTCACAACCTGAATTGATTTATCGAGGATGGGTGCAATTCCACCTCGTTACCACGCTCCTGCGTGGTAATGCATACCTGATGTGTTGCATCAAGTTAGGCGTTCTAACGCTGGAGCATTGGAACGAGGGGGGTGAACGATTACGTCCTGGAGTGCCATTTAAAAACCCAAAAATGAGTCACCTTACCACGTAAGGTGGCTTTTTCTTTAAAACTGTTTTCAGAGTGGCAACAATATTTATTTATGGTATAATAGATAATGAGTTAACATAACTCTTTGTTTGAGTGCTTAAGATTGTAAAGAAAATGCAGCTAAGTGGCAACAATATCCGTTTATGGTATAATGGAATAACTTAACATAAGTGTGTTAAGTGACGGTAAAACGCAATTATGGTATAATAGGGAAACTCTTAACAATTTGTCCCTCTTAATTAGTGATCATCTGTTAATCCCCAACCAGCCAAACCGCAAGGTGTGTCAGAGCAATACTCACGGAGGTAGTGGTTAATGGCAAAACGAAAACGGGCAAGCTTGAAAGACAAAAGCGCAGAAACCCTGGGGCTATCGCCCAAAAAAGGCAAAGGCATGGATTTGCTTTTTGGTGGCCCGCTTGAAAAAGAACCCGATACCCCCAGTGAATCGACGCACAAAGCTGAAAACGATGCAGAAAATATTGATGGCTTGGTGATGGACATTGATCCGTCGGCGGTCCCGCCACCGCCTCCCCCTGTGGCTGCCCCCCCCTTGCCGGATGATTTCGGCGGCAGGGCTGTCGATGAGTTGGGACTCCCGGTAGCTCTGGAAGCCCCCCCCGATGATTTAATTTTAGCTTCATCTTCTGTAGAACCTGTAGCCAGTGGGGGCGAACAGGATGCTGTTGATCCCGCCACCTCCCCCTTTGCCATGCCCGCGCCTGTTTCCGGCGCCAGCACTGCCTTTCCGGAGGACGCCAACGATTTAAGCGGCATTGTAGAAGAAGCTGAGCCAGAAGGGAACGCGCCTGCACCTGCAGTAGAAGATAGACCCACAGAAGAAGAGATTTCACCAAAAGTGGAGGAAAAAACCTTGGCTAACTCAGAAAAAGAAACCGATCTGTCCGGACTTGTAAAAGATGATGATCTGTCAGGATTGGTAGCAGCAGCTGCGCCCTCAACTTCGCCGTCGGGTGGCCCCTCACCGCCGGAACCGGTGATTGTTCCCGCCACAGACCCGGTCAATGATTTATCCGGCATAATGGGTGGTGATGAAGACCTGGTTGGATTAACTATGGAGGCCCCGGCTGCCCCCCCACCAACCACCGCTGCGCCTATCAATGTTGCGCCGCCCGCCTATTCGGCAGCGCCTACAGCGCCAGCTGCCCCCATTGATCCGGCCCCGTACATCCCTCCCGCGGCTCCAAACATTCCGCCCCCCAGCACCGCTACCGGGGCGCCAAGTTTGTCGCCGCCCCGGCCGGCCCCCATTGAAATGGAAGCTTTATCCGGCAATGTGGTCAGCACCCTCGGTGCGCTGGGCCAGGCTCTGCCTGATTCTCCGGAGGAGTTTTTGAAGGATGATCTGCCGGACCACCAACTTACCGTCAGGCCCATGGCAGAGGTGGAAAAAGATGATGCCATCACCCAGCAAGTTTTGGAATACATTGGCGATCGACGGGATCAACTCTTTGATGAAATTCAAGAATTGCACACCGAGGTGGAAGAACACCTAAGCAGCAACAAAGAAGACCTTAATTTTGCCCTGACTACTTTGCTGGAAGCCAACGATATAATTATAGAAAACCCACGCCAGTATGATGAAGCCATGTACCGGGTTTCTTTGGTAAAAGCAATGCTTGTTCGCAGACAAAGGTTAACGTTCTGGTCCTACCGGATGGGTCTTGGGATTTTATTGTACGCTTTGTTTTTTATTGGCCTGTGTATCGGAGGAATGTTCGCGCCGATTAACTTCAACTCACTCTTGAGAGGTGAGGAACTTGGCTCAATATTTGAAGCAATCCTGATTACCGGCCTGGCCGGCGGCATAGGCGGCTCTGTAGAGATTTTATGGCGGCTTTTCTGGCGCGTATCAGTCAAGCAGGATTTCGATCCGCAATACTTGATGTATTACCTGGTCAAGCCTATTTTAGGGTTTGTGCTGGGTATGGTTATGTATTTTGTGGTGGCCGTAGGCACATCCGTTACCGGCGTTGGCGCGGTCCAAACGCTTCCGACGGCCAGTGCTACAACCGGGTTTGTCCTGACGTGGTTGTTAGGATTTATCGCCGGCTTCCGGCAGGAATCGGTGTTTGATATGATCTACGTACTCATCAAGAAGATTGCTCCGGAGGCTGGAAAAACCGGTGTAAAATCAGTGAAGCCCGTTGATGAACTCGAATCACCCCTGCCTCCGCCGGCATAACGCTGAATAACGTAGACATTGAATGTAATTTGACTGAAAAATCACCCACAGTATTATCCGTGGGTGGTTTTTTGCAAAAAGAAAATTCTTAATTGAACAGTGATAAGAACTTCTGGGGAGGGGAGTTTTGGGAATGTTGTTTTTGAGAAGGCGGCAATGAGCACCGACACGTTCAGTAAAGTTGCTATAGATAAAGGCTCAACCGGTGAGTATGAGTCCCTGCCGGAGGATATCCTCACTGAAATTAACGAGCACGCCCTCATTATTAACAAGCGAGAACAACTGGAAGCTAATGAATCTTTGCCCAAACAGGCCAAGAGTTTTGTCAGCCGTCCTCAACGGGAATACCTTGACCGGCAAATTGAACAGTTGTATGAGCGGGTGACTAATGAGTTATCAGATAATCCGCGGGACCTTGTGTTTGCCTTTGAAAAACTGAGACAAGCTCAGGATACGGTGCTGGAGAATGTTCAGCAGTACGAAGAGGCGCTTTACAAAGTTTTTGTAATTAATCAGATGTTAATTACAAAGCACAATTGGAAACGCTGGTCTTATACGTGGGGGATAGCTCTTTTTTTTTACGCAATAGTTTGGCTGGTTGCGTTGTTGAGCGGCTTTTTTATGGTTTTCAATACCCTGCCCACCGTTGGTGGGCTAACATTTTGGTATGCAGCTTTGGCCGGTGGGGTTGGGGGATGTGTGACCATTTTGTATGATCTGTCCTGGCATGTCTCGGTTAAGAATGACTTTGACCGCCAATACCTGATGAAATATCTGGTTCAACCGATTCTGGGGTTTGTACAGGGGGGAGTCATCTATCTAATTGTTGGCACGGGATTTTTGGTCATAAATTCAATAACTGCCCAATCTCCGGATACGTATTCAGGGGCAATACTGTCTATCCAGGTCGTGTTGGGTTTTTGGGCTGGTTTTCGTCAGCACGTAGTTTATGATCTGGCTAACTCAATTGGGCGGCGCTTGCCAACCGCAGAGAGCGCCCAAAATTAGGGCTTCTTTGCTGCGGACACAATTTTGGGAACCTCCTGTCGCATTACCGCAAGGCAGATTTATTATCGCAGTATCCATGTTAACCGGCTGTCAAGAAGTTTTCATAGTCAATTAGTTTACGGAGGAAATCTACTATGTCTGAACTCAAAGAGGGACAAGTTTATCTGTTAGACGGCAATGTGTTGGTTGAAGCCACGCTAAATGACAATACTCAAATGTGGCAACTCCACGAGCCGGAAGATCGGTTGGGTTGGTTGGTGTCTCCCAATGGCAAGCTGCTGAGTTTGCAGTACGATGCCGCCAGGGAGGTGTTTTTGCTGGCGCCCGAACCAGACATCTGGACCACAAATGACCTGGCCGAAGCCGATGAAACCACGCCCCGGCTGCCCAAATTACTGAAGCAAGCCGAGCGCAATGCCGACCAGAAACATGGCGGCCATCTTACCCTGATGCGCCTGAATACCGGCTGGAAAGCAACCTACGGCGCTTTAGATTTTGATAGCCCGGAAGGCCAAAAAGAGGTGCAAAAACTGCGAACGTTTAAAACCCTCTACGAAGCATTAAATTCGTTGGTGTAATCAATATAGTTTTTAAGAAAAGGATTTTGGATCTGTAGTGGCGTGCCCTTGTGGTCGCCACGCAGGACAGGCACAAGGCACTGCCACTACCCAAAAACATTATCTGAACATCTATAGTAATCGTTTACCCCCACCCCCCCGCTTCGCGTCCCCCCGTTCACGGGGGGAAGTTCAAAAACCCTCCCCCCT
>CAYWSS010000312.1:0-6986 GCA_964460505.1 uncultured Caldilineaceae bacterium
ATAGTTACTCAAAATCTACCAAAATTGGTAGCTGCCCCAACCGAGAACAGTTGGTGACGAGGCGAAAATTCCACCGTTTTGTCTGATAATGGAATTCAACAATCCCAGTCCCCGGTGGGACGGCTAAAAAATCTGACTACTGACCGCTTTGCGTGTCTACTGGCTACTTTTCAGGAGGTAACCATCCATGAATACGATGACCTTATTGATGCTCGCAAGCCTGTTGATAAACACACTGATAGCCGCTTGCAACCCACTATTAACCGAAAAAGACGATTCGTTACAATCAGATTGGCTAGTGACAGCAGCAGAACTCAGCCGGCTTTCCGACAGCATCGGCATTGTTCAGTGGCAAACGACGGAAGACATGCCGGGACAACACAGAATATGTCGAATGTTTGAGGGCGCAAGCTGGAGCGTTTCCCCCAATAGCGCCATGAATTGCGTCAACAGCGCCGATGCCAACAGCAGCTTTGAGCAGGTCATCGAGTCGATGTACGAGGCGGGGATTTTGTATCCCACCGATGTTGAACTGGAAGCGACCCTGCCACACAAGCACGACTTTGCCCTTTACACGCATCTGGCAGACAGCGGCCACACGGTGTACGATGCCTTTTTGCTGAGCGACGGATTGCTGTTCCGCGCCACCGTTACTGTCGGAACACCGCTGGGTGCCACCCCGGAAACGCTCTTTGCCGAACAGGGCGAGGTGATAGAGGAATTCCTGACCGACATCCTGCTGCACAATATTCAACGCAGTTCGTAGCAGAGGGACTTCGTCGCGCGAATGAACGAATAAGCGAATGAACGACTCTGCAACCTGCGACCCTGTTACCCTGCGCCCCTGCTACTTGCTCCCTGCTACTTGCCCATCCCCGTATTGACGGTTACAATATTTCGCATGCCGCGAACACGACCATTATTTCGATATTTGGTACCGATATTACTCTTGGCACTCCTGATGATTGCCGCCGGACTGCGCTTCTACAACCTCAACTGGGACGGAGGCGTTTTTGCGCACCCCGACGAGCGTTCGACCGTGGCTTTTTATGCCCCAACCATCCAGTGGCCGGATGACAGCGCAGACCTGTTTGACCCCCGCGCATCACGCTTGAACCCATTCTGGAATGTAGACAGCCAGGAACGCCGCTCGTACACCTACGGCCATTTTCCGCTGTACACGCTGGTGCTGGCGGCCCATTTTCTCAGCAGCCTGCAGCCGCTGGCCCAATTGTTTAACCTGCCGCCGGAGTGGCTTCACTTTTTATCAACCGCCACCTCCGGGCAGGGATACGCTCAAATTGGGCGCGCCCTCATGGGCTTGTCCGATCTGGCATCGGTGCTGCTGCTGTTTCTTATGGGCAAGCGCATGTACGGCGTGTGGGGCGGATTGCTGGCGGCGGCGTTTTCTACCTTTACCGTGCTGCAAATTCAACTGGCCCATTTCTTTGCCGTTGACCCCGTCTCGACCACCTTCACCCTGCTGGCCATTTACGGCTCAATGCTGCTATACGAACGCCGTTCGATTGGCGCGGCGCTGCTGACCGGCATCGCCATGGCCCTGGCAATAGCCTCCAAATTCAGCGCCCTGCCGGTCATTTTTACCCCCGTTCTGGCCGGGTATCTGGCCTCCCGCGCCGCGCCCGCGCCGGGCAACCCCACCGCTAAACGCCCGATGATTGGGCTGGTGATGGTCTCGCTGGGGGTGACTTTCCTGCTATTCGCGGTCACTTCGCCCTTCGTCCTGCTCGACTTTGAGAATTTCAATCGGGCCGTATTGGAGGAACAGGGCAACATGGTGCGCGGCATTGCCGATTTCCCCTTTACCCGCCAGTATCGCAACACCACCGCCTACGTCTATTTTATCAACCAGCAAATCCGCTGGGGCATGGGCTGGGCGCTGGGCTTGCTGGGCGTGGCGGGCACGATGTGGGTAGTGGTCAAAACCATCCGGGGCAGAGCGCACGTGGGCGAACTGTTGTCGCTGGCCTGGATTGTGCTCTATTTTCTGCCGACCGGCCTTTTTCTGGCTAAATTTATGCGCTACATGGCGCCGGTAGTGCCGCTGTTTTCCCTGTTTGGGGCGGGGCTTATTATCGCCCTGTGGCGCTGGAAACCGGAGTCGAATAGCCCGCACAGCGGTGCAAGCAGCAAATTGGAAGTCATCGTTTATCCCCGCCCCCCTCAACCCCCCCGTGAACGGGAGGATGTTCAAAAACCCTCCCCCCCCGTGAGGGCGACCGCAGGAAGGTTGGCGGGGGGTGAACAATTACAGTTGGAGAACAGCGAACCAACGGATAGTGAATCCACCGGCCACACTTTTGCGAATGACGAGCCGGCCAATAACGACAAAACCGAAAAAAGCGAACTCGAAGCTGCCGGGGCCAACCCTGCCCCCAAACTGCCACTGGCCGAAAAACTGACCAAAACTATTTCTATTCTGCTGGCGGTGATTGTGTTGTTCAGTTCGGCGGTCTGGGCGCTGGCCTTTGTCAACGGCGTTTACGGCAGCGAACACACCTGGATTACCTTTTCCCGCTGGATGTACCAAAACGTACCCGATGGCTCCTGCATTGCCTACGAGCATTGGGATGACCGCATGCCCACCAACCTGCCCGAACCCGATGCCTATCCCGCCGCGCACCGGTACAACCAGCCCCAGCTCCCCATGTACGATGAAGACACGCAGGGTAAATACGAGCTAATTCGTGACACACTGATGAATTGCGATTACGTAGTGCTGGCCACCAACCGCCTGTACCGCACCATCCCCGGTTTGCCGGAGCGCTACCCGATGAGCAGCCGCTACTACGAGGCGCTCTTCTCCGGCGCGCTTGGTTTTGAGCAGATTCGGGCCGATGAAACACCGCCCCGGCTTGGCCCCATTGTTATCAACGACCAGCCCGCCGATGAAAGCTTTACCGTGTACGATCACCCCAAACCGATTTTGTTCCAAAAAACACGGCAGCTTTCCCTGGCAGAGTGGGACGCCCTGCTGGGTAATACCTGGCAGGATGCGGTGCATGGCTACGTGGGCAGCCCCACCCTGCTGATGCGGCTGTTTGGCGAGAACCGGCCCCCGCCCCCCGCCCCCCCGCAAACCAACAATGATGCAGAATCGCTGCTGTTGGATACCCCGGTTAACCGACTCCCCAGCATCAATGATTATCACTGGAACAGCCTGGCCAACAACTCAACGCCGGCAGCAATAGTTGTGTGGTGGCTGGCCGTAATGTTGATTGGCTGGATTAACACGCCGCTCACCCTTATTCTGTTCCACAAGCTGCCGGACCGGGGCTACGCCCTGAACAAAAGTCTTGGGTTGCTGCTGGTGGGCTATTTTGTCTGGCTGCCGGGCAGTCTCATCGGCTCGCGCTGGCTGGGCAACACCCTGCTGACCATTTTTGTCGTCCTCACCCTGTTTATTTTCATCCGGTTTGCAGTGGTGATGAAACACAGTGAAACCATCCGGCAGTTCAACCGCAGCCGCCGCCCGCTCATTATTTCCACAGAAATTGTTTTTTTGGTGGTCTATTTACTCTTTGTCCTGTTACGCATTCTCAACCCAGACCTGTGGCATCCGTGGCTGGGCGGCGAAAAGATGCTGGAGATTGGCTTTTTAAACGCCACTGTCAAAAGCGCCGCCATGCCCCCCTACGATCCCTTCTTTGCCGGCGGCATCATCAACTACTACTATTACGGCCTCTTTTTAGTGGGCACGCTCATCAAGCTAACCGGAATAACACCGGCCATTGCCTTCAATCTGGCTATCCCCACGCTGGCCGCATTTACCGCGATTAATGCCTTCAGCCTGGCCGGGAACGCCGCCGTAACGCTATCCGGCAAAAAATCCCCCGCCTACTTCTCGCCGTGGAAATTCATGGCCACCGGCCTGCTGGCCATCCTGTTTATTGTGTTTATGGGCAACCTCGAAGGCGCCGCCCAATTTATGCGCAATCTGGGCAGCTTGAGTAACAGCAGCTTCACCAGCAGCGTGCCGGGACTGGAAACCTTTGTCCGGGCTTCGGGCGGGTTGGTACAGGTGCTGGGCGGCAGTACCCTGGCCGGATACAACTACTGGGACCCCACCCGCGTCATTCCCCAAACCATCAACGAATTCCCCTTTTTCAGCTTCCTCTTTGCCGACCTGCACCCCCACATGATTGGCATCCCCTTCACCCTGCTGCTGCTGAGCCTGGCCTTCCACTGGCTGCTGCCGGAGGAGCGTGACCGAATCAGCGAGAAAGCGAATGAGCAAATGGCGAACGGCGAAGCTGGGAAGCCGGGGAGCCGGGGAGCTACGGCGCACACACCAGGCATCATTCACTATTCACAATTCATCGTCATCCCCTTTGTCCTCGGCTCGCTGGCCGCCATCAACACCTGGGATCTACCAACCTATCTGGGTTTGATGTTTGCCACATTTTTGCTGGCTCGCTACCGGCACATTCAGGGGGACTTCGATTTGAAGCAAATCGGGCTGACGCTGGGCAGCGGGATTTTGCTGACCGGGCTGGTGCTGGTCTTGTCCTGGGTGTTCTACTTGCCCTTCTTTGCCAACTACCACGCCCCGTCAGAAACCGGCGTTGGTTGGGTGCACACCAAAACACCGCTCGACCTGCATCTTAAAATATGGGGCTTTTTCCTGTTTGTCATTGTCACCTGGCTGTGGGTTTCGCTGCTGTATTCCGGCAGCCGCAACAGCCTGCTGCGGGCCATCAGCCTGGGGCTGCGCCGCTGGAATGTACTGCCTCACATGTCGCAAATTTATCGGAGGGTGGTTAAACGGGAAAGCGACCTGTTTCAGGTGGGCTTGTGGAGCGTGACAGCCGTTTTTGTGGTGGCTGGGCTTCTGTTTGCGCTGGGTTACCGGGTGCCGGCTTACCTGTTTCCGCTGGTGATGCCGGCGCTGGCGCTGCTGTTCCGGCGCAAGGTGTCGGCGGCAACCGCCTACCTCAACCTGCTCAGTTTTACCGGGCTGCTGGTTTTGCTGGGCGTAGAATTTGTCTTTTTGCGCGATTTTCTGGGCGGCGGCGATTATTACCGTATGAACACCCTCTTTAAATTTTATATTCAGGTGTGGGTGATGTTTGGCATTGTCGTAGCCGTGACCCTGCCCCAACTGTGGGAACTGGCCTGGCAATGGTCGATACTCAAACAAATTATCTGGCGCGGCGCGACGATATTCCTGCTGCTGGCCGGGCTGGTCTATCCCGTTTTTGGCACCCGCACCCGCATTGATGACCGCTTCCCCGGCGAACAAAACCGCCCGCCGACAGGCACGCTGGACGGCATGGCCTACATGCGCGGCGGTATTTTCGAGTGGCCCGCCGGCAATCCCATCGAGCTGAGTTACGATGACGAAGCCATCCGCTGGCTACAGGATAATGTAACCGGCACCCCCATTTTGGCCGAAGCAAAAATTGGCTACTACCGCGAAGGCGGCATGCGCGTTGCAGCCTACACCGGCCTGCCTTCCATTTTGGGCGGCCTGCACCAAAATGAGCAGCGCCCACCCGCCCAGGTCGGGCAGCGGGATTTTGTGGTCAACCAGTTCTGGCAAACCCCGGACGCAGGCCAGGCCCGCCGCTTTATCAGGCAGTTGGGCATCAACTACATCTACGTGGGCCAGATTGAACAGACCACCTACGGCGACACCTCCCTGAGCAAATTCGACACGCTGGCCGGCCAGGGCAACCTGGAACTGGTTTTTGAAAACGAGCGCACCAAAATTTACAGAGTGAATGAGTGAATGAGTGAATGAGTGAATGAGCGAACCAGCGAACAAATGCGGAGTTGCATCGCCATTCGCCTATTCGCCTATTTGCACCAGGAGAGCCGCCAATGAGCATCGAAAGACCCGATTTAAGTCAGGTTGATCCCGCAATTCGGGCCTATATTAGACAGTTGGAAAATGAGTTGGAAACGCTGCGTCAAAGCACGGATTCACGCCCTGCCAAATCAGGCGGCGAATCAACTCTGGAAATTACCGAGCCGCCGACCACGCTGAATGTGATTACGGTCAGCCGCAACGGGCAGGTAAAACGCACCCCGCGCCATCTGTACGCCCGCCGGCGGCGTAGCGGCATGGGCATTTTTGATCTGGAACTGCCCGAAGGCGACCCGCCGGCCGGCCTGACCATTGCCGACGAAGCGCAGGATTTGCTGCTTGTCACCAACCGGGCGCGGGCGTTTCGCATTCCGGTGGGGGATTTGCCGGAAGCGCCGGTGCGGGCGCGCGGCGAATCACTGGTCGAAAAACTGTCGCCGGCCAAGGAAATGGGCGAGGCCATCGTTCAGATACTACCTCACCAGAGCAGCGGTTTTCTGACTATTGTCACCCGCAGCGGCCAAATTCGCCGGATGCGCCACCACTTTTTTGGCGAAAATATGACGCAGGGCAACATCATTTACGATTATCGCTCTGCCGGCGTACCCGCTGCCGCCTGCTGGACCGGCGGCGACGGCGATATTTTTATCGCCACCCGGCAGGGCAAAGCCATCCGCTTTGCGGAACAGGCCATCCCGTTCAAGGGATGTCTGGGCATCCGGTTGGGCGACGACGATGCCATTGTCAGCATCTCCCCGGTGCAGGCCGGCAGCGGCGTCTTTTTACTGACCGCCGGCGGCAAAGGCACCATCCGGCTGATGAGCGGATTCAACGCCAACAAAGCGCCGGGAGCCGGGGGCAAAGTTGCCATAAAAACTGACCATCTGGCAGCCGCCTTTCCGGTGCAGGCAAGCAACGACCTGTTTATTGTATCCCGGCTCAGCAAGATCATCCGCTTTCAGGCCGCCGAAGTGCCGGCCAAAACCGGCGTGGTGCAGGGCGTTCACTGCATGTCCCTCCGCAGCGATGAAGCGATGGCTGCGATTGCGGGGTTGGTAGCAGGATAGACGGCTCGTTGCGCAGACAAATGCTAAAATTACAGTAACTACTTAGGCACACACCTTTGTAGCCGCTATAGTAGCGTCTTTTTGCCGTT
>CAYWSS010000313.1:0-6983 GCA_964460505.1 uncultured Caldilineaceae bacterium
AGCCCAAAGTGACACCGCAGGCGCACCAAATTTCTAAAAAACGCAGCTTAGCAATTCGTGTGCATAGGCCTTGGTGCGACCCGTTCGTCCGAAACCGTACCTACGGGCACGGGGGATGGGCGGCAAAGAACAGCACCGTTTGTTCTTTGACAACTGAATGTCTATGTTGGTGCGATGATACACCGAAAAAGGGTATCCATCAACTCCAACCTCCCTGGTGGATGGGATAAAGCGCCACCCTATGGCGGGAGAATGGTGGTCAAACGTCAGGAGCAAGGGTGGAAAGGCGATAAGCTGCGAACCAGACGCAGTGACCTCGTCGAACAGGTGGCTATCCGAGAGGTACTGGCGAAGGTCAGCGCTTGAGGCACCGGCAATGAGACCGAGTGACTCTCCTCCTCGGCGCTACCAATCTCAAGCGTGTCCTTCTTGACCTCACGGGTTAACTTGATTGACGGTCATTTTCATTGGTACTTTGGCGGTCACACAGGTGGCTATTATACGTCGTAACAAAAAAGAGACCCTCACGGGTCTCTTTTGTCTCTCTTTTATTTCCATCCGGTCCGCCATTTTATTGCCAAATATTCTGGCCCGTAACACTAACGGTTAAGGACAACTTGTCAAAGTTGAGTTGAACACTACAATTATCTTATCAGCCCTTGTTTTATAGTATTACCTTGCAACATTTGCGTTGCGCTTGCGGCGAGAATTACTCATTACTCATTATTCATTGTTAATTTGCGGCTTGCCGCGTTATGTATTACGGTAGATCAATGCTCGATTTTTGTCAGCGACGTTTCGTAGAAAAATTATACTGCTTAAAAACAGGGAAACACGAATATACCGGTGTTGACCAAGCTCAACAAGAATCACCCGGAGATAGCGATGATCCCCATAAAAGGGAATTTTTGCACTGCGCCGAATGTCAATACCCAATTACGGGTAAAAATGATCGTATTTTTATTAACGAAAAGCACCAGCATGTGTTTGCCAACCCGCACGGATATATTTATCAAATTGGTTGTTTTGTTCAGGCTCCGGGATGTGTCGCCGTTGGCCGGGAGTCAAGTGAATTTTCCTGGTTTCCCGGATATACGTGGCAGGTTTCGCTGTGTGGTCAATGTTTAACCTTGTTAGGTTGGACATTTCGCTCGCGCGAATCCCTGTTTTTTGGACTGATTCCTGAAAAATTAACAGAGAACATTGTGCATTGATTTGCGATTTCCCTGGTGCCGTCCACCAGGACAGGTGCAGATTGACGACTATAGTCCTGTGGATTAACGATTAACCTAAGACGCTATTGGCTGGTGGAGAAATATAGATGAGTGATCCAGGGTTTGATTTTGAAAGTGATGTGATTACAGAGCAAAATATTGATGTAAAAGAACCCAAGTCTTATCACGTGATTCTTTACAATGATAATTATACAACCATGGATTTTGTGGTGCATGTATTGAGTGTTATCTTTCATCACTCCCCAACCGTTTCTGAAAAGATTATGCTGGATGTCCATGAAAAAGGAAAAGGCGTGGCCGGTACGTACCCGCGCGATATTGCGGAAACAAAGGCTTTGCAAGCCCGTACTCTGGCTCAAGAGCAAAACTATCCATTAAAATGTGTTGCCGAACCGGCATAAAAAACAAGGTGCAGGTCTATGAGTCAGCAAGAAGTCCAATCTGTTGTCGATTCGGCTGTACGTGAGGCGGTTTTACGCAGACACGAATATATTACGGTCGAGCATCTTCTTTATAGCATGTTACAACATGAAACCGGAAATACGATTATCGACCAATGTGGTGGTGATGTGGATGGGCTGCTGCAAGAATTACTCCATTTTTTCTCTGAAAAAGTACCCGAAGTACCCGTTAATTTTCTCCGCGATGATCCGACTTTTTTGGAAAAGAATGATGATCCCCCGGCAAATGCCGTATCCCCCATACAAACGCTTGGATTTCAACGTGTCCTTGAACGGGCCCTGACCCAGGTGATTTCTTCCGGAAGAAGAGAAATTAATATTGGCGATCTTCTGGCGGCAATATTTCCGGAACAAGACTCTTATGCTGTTTATATGCTAAAAAAACAAGGCATCACCCGCCTGGACGTACTCAATTTTGTCTCTCATGGGACAGGAAAACTGGATGAAGAGTTCTCGATACCCGAGGCTTCTGCAATGGATGATCCGGGCGAGGGTTTTGAGGAGGCCCAATCTGGGGCACAGCCGCACGCCCAACCGGAACGGGGATTCAAGCTTGAATCATTTGCCGTCAATTTAACGGAGTTGGCAACACAGGGAAAGCTGGACCCTTTAATTGGCCGTGGGGCCGAAACAAAGCGCATCATCCAGGTTCTGTGTCGCCGGCTCAAGCACAATCCGGTGCTTATTGGTGAACCCGGCGTGGGAAAAACAGCCATCGTCGAGGGGCTGGCTCAAAAAATTGCAGGCAAGGAAGTGCCGCAACTCTTGCAGGATTCCAAAATTTTTGCGCTTGATCTCGGCTCAATCCTGGCCGGAACAAAATATCGGGGACAATTTGAACAGCGTCTAAAATCAGTGCTGAATGCCGTAAATAAACATAATGAACAGTCCGGGCGCGGCCTGGGAGCGATTCTTTTTATCGATGAAATTCATATGATTGTTGGGGCCGGCGCCACCAGCGGCACTTCAGTTGACGCATCAGGCTTGCTCAAGAAAGCATTGCACACGGATAATTTGCGCTGTATCGGGGCTACCACCCACGAGGAGTACCGGCGCCATTTTGAACACGATCGGGCCTTGGTGCGCAGATTTCAAAAGGTTGATATTTCTGAGGCGTCTGTTGATGACACCGTCCATATTTTGCGGGGACTTCGCCCCCATTTTGAAGACTACTACAAGATTCAATACACGGATCAGGCGCTGGAAAGTGCGGCCCATTTATCATTTCGATACATTGCTGAACGTTTTCTGCCTGACAAAGCCATTGACATCATTGATGAAGCCGGGGCGATGAACATAATTCGCGATGATGAACAGCAAAAGAAAATTCTCGATGTGATAGATGTTGAAGAGGTTGTTACCCAAATTGCCAACATCCCCGATCTTAATCCCGGCGAATCTGAAAAAGATCAATTGGCCGGCTTAGAGGCAAAACTTAAAGAGAAAGTGTTTGGCCAGGGTCGGGCCATTGACGCGGTGGTGGCGGCCATAAAACTTTCCCGAGCCGGTCTTAGTCTGCCGGAACAGCCGGTGGGTACCTTTCTGTTTGCCGGACCTACCGGGGTGGGGAAAACTGAAGTTGCCAAACAACTGGCTTTGATTCTGGGTATCCCCTTTAAACGTTTTGATATGAGTGAATACATGGAGAAACATGCGGTTTCCCGGCTGGTTGGCGCGCCGCCCGGATACGTGGGATATGATCAAGGCGGCCTCTTAACCGAGGCAATTCGCAAGAATCCACATTGCGTGCTTTTGCTGGATGAAATTGAAAAGGCTCATATGGACCTTTTCGACATTTTGCTTCAGGTTATGGATCATGCCACGCTGACAGACAATACCGGCCGCGAGGCTGATTTTAGAAACGTGATTGTGATTATGACTACAAATGCCGGCGCAAGGGAAATGGGGCAAAAGAAAATTGGATTTACCGCCACACTCAATCTTTCTTCCAGCAAAAAAGCTATTGAAAAGATGTTTAGCCCGGAGTTTCGAAATAGATTGACCGAAACGGTTTATTTCAATTCCCTCTCCCCGCAGATTATGGAGATGATCGTCGTAAAATTTATCGATGAACTGAATCTCCAACTTGCTTCACAGAATATACACCTGGAAATTACCCAGCCGGCCAAACAATGGTTGGCTCATCACGGATATGATGAAATATACGGGGCCAGGCCTTTAACCCGGCTCATCCAAACCACCATCCGCCAACCTTTGGCCGACAAAATTCTATTTGAAGAACACGGCGATGGCGGGGTTGTAGAAGTGAGAGTAAAAAATGAGCAGTTGGTGGTTAACCTCAAAACAGCACCCGGTGCCCTTCCCCCCTCGTAGCGGCCGTTTGCATCTGAGGATGCGCACTCCGGTTGGGCAACAGAGCGCCACCATTTCTGGCACGCTGATTTATTCCATATTCAAAACGTCAGTGATGTGGTCAACTGCCCAATTGATATCTTCCCGGGTGATGACCAGTGGCGGGGCAAAGCGGATAATGTTGTGATGGGTCTCTTTGCAGAGAATGCCTTTTTCCTGCAACGCTTCGCAGAAGCGGCGCGCGCCGCCGGCTTCCGGTTGTAACTCCACGCCAATTAACAAACCTTTGCCGCGAACTTCTTTGACATACGGGCTGGGAATCTCTGCCAGCCGTTCCTGAAAATATTGGCCCAATTCGTTGGAGTTTTCAATCAGCCGATCTTCGGTGAGAATATTCAAAGCCTCGGTGGCAATGATTGCGCCCAGTGGATTGCCGCCAAAGGTGCTGCCGTGGTCGCCCGGCTTGAACAAGCCCAGCACCTCTTTAGACGCCAGCACTGCGGAAACGGGATAAAAACCGCCGGACAACGCTTTGCCTACAATAACCACATCCGGTTGAACCTCTTCGTGGTCGCAGGCAAACATTTTGCCGGTACGCCCCAGACCGGTCTGGATTTCATCGGCGATAAAAAGAACGTTGTGTTTGCGGCAAATTTGAGCCACTTCTTTTAAATACCCGGCGGGGGGAACCAGCACGCCGCCTTCGCCCTGAATGGGTTCAGCCATAAAGGCCACCGTGTTGGGGGTAATGGCTGCTTCCAAAGCTTTGGCATCACCGTAAGGAATATTCTTGAATCCGGGGGTGAACGGCCCAAAGTTTTCCTTATATTGCTCCTCGGATGAAAAACCTACAATGGTGGTGGTCCGCCCGTGGAAATTGCCGTCGCAGACAATAATCTCGGCTTTATCCGATTCTACATTTTTAACCTGATAACCCCATTTTCGGGCGGCTTTGATGGCGGTTTCTACGGCCTCGGCCCCGGTATTCATTGGCAGGGTCATGTCGTAGCCGGTCATCCGGCACAAGGTTTGATAAAATTTACCCAACTTATCATTGCGAAACGCGCGGGAGGTCAGCGTCAGGGTTTTGGCCTGTTCAACCATAGCTTCAAGGATGCGCGGGTGGCAATGCCCCTGATTTACCGCCGAGTAGGCGCTGAGGCAATCCATATATTTATTGCCGTCAACGTCGTAAACCCATATGCCTTCCCCTTTTTCCAGTACAACATCAAGCGGATGGTAATTGTGAGCGCCATACTGATCTTCCAGCGCAATGTAATCAGATGTTTTCATAATAAAACTCCTCTCGTGTAAAATGTTCGTAGTCAGATACGCGGCGCAGTGGACCTTCGGTTGTCTAACGCCACTCCACTATCGCTTCGAGGCTGACTACGAGCGAGTAGTATTTCCTCTGAAAGTAATTATGCCGCGTCATTGCGGCTTGTGGATTTTACGACCGGCGTCCGATAAAATCAAAAAAACACACCGCTTCTTCGCTCTGGCTTTTGCCGCATTCCGGGGGTTGCGCTATAGTGGTTTTTTAGTATCTTTTCAAAAAATAGGGGTGTTTAACCCCGGATTATTGAGAAGGTACGTTTTTTAATGATGAACGATGAAGGATGAATAGGTGATAATGCTATTGGCTATTCGTAAATCCGTTAATTCGTAAATTTGCTCTAACCAAATTGATGACTGAACAAACTCCGGACTCAACAAACAAAAAATCAAAGTGGCTGCCCTGGATTGGGGCGGTGATAATTATTGGGGTGCCGGCGGTGCTGTGGATTCCGCTTTCGCAGATCGGTACGGATACCGCCGCCCTGCGGCGCTGGATTGAGCAATTAGGCCCGCTGGCACCGGTTGCTTTTTTTCTGCTCAATGTGGCTCAGATTGTGGTGGCCCCAATTCCCGGCTATCCGGTGCAGGTGTTGGGCGGGATTTTGTTTGGCTTTGTCCCCGGCTCAATTTACGCCGTGGCCGGAATGGTGGCCGGAGGAACGCTGGCCGCCTGGCTGGGCCGCAAGCTGGGCCGTCCCTGGCTAAAAAAGCGGGTGGGGACCGATACGCTGAATCACTGGAGCGAAATGATTCACATCGATTCATTTTGGGCATGGTGGATAATTCTGCTCATTCCGCTGGGAGATGTTCCCTACTTTGTCGCCGGGCTGAGCAGGATTCGGCTGAGCGTTTTTGCGCCGGCTATCCTGGCCAGCCGCGGCCCGTTTACCGTGCTAATTGTCTGGATGGGCGACAGCGTGGTCAACCTGCCGCTCACCTGGATTGCCGCCATGATGGCGGTTGTAGGCATCATTGTCATCGTTGGGCTCAGTCAGGCGCAGCGCATTGAATTGTGGGCGCGAAAATTTGTCGCCCGGCAGGCATCCAACCGGGCTGACTCCTGAAATGCACACATTTCTCTATTGGATTTTTAACACCGATGTGCTATAATTCCGGTATGTTAGGGGATGAAACGGTTTCGACAGGGAAGTGGACGGGTGCAAATTGCGAGCCGAGCTGTTCTAACCTCGATAAACTGGGACACAACAACAATTGCCGAAAAAGTACCTACATTCGGTCGCTCCTACAACGCTATGCCCCTCGCGGCTTAGTATTGTCTGAGTAACTTTTGGCTCCATAAGCGAGTCACGTGTGCATTATTCCTTATTCTCGAGAGGGAGATGCAGACGACAGATAAATCGAGATGCGCCGGGGGGATGTTGATAAGCCTCGGCTAAGACTCATCGACTGGTTTGGGTAGACTTTGGTGACTAACAAAGCCCAAACGAGAAACTGAAGTTACCTACGCTCGTAGATGTTTGTGGCCAGCTTCTTTGGACGCGAGTTCGACTCTCGCCATCTCCACTAACAAAAAACGCCCTCACACAAATGAGGGCGTTTTTTCTGTTTTACATTGCTGCTTTGTAACTACTTAGGCACACACCTTTGTAGCCGCTATAGTAGCGGCCTTTTGCCG
>CAYWSS010000314.1:0-6961 GCA_964460505.1 uncultured Caldilineaceae bacterium
CAATGCTTTACAAGCAGAGGTTTTGAGCCGGTCTTTCTTCCTGAATTGAGTCTCAAGGGGGCATTTTGTTTACAATTTACCATTTACAATTTTATTCAGCCTGTGAGTAAAATCCGTCCCGATTGCCCTCAAGTTACCCTGATTATAAATTTGATGCGTATGCCCTCTAACTCCCCCCTCCTGAAGGGGGGAGTGTTAGAGGGGGTAAATTTGGATCCACTGATACTCACCAAGGGCATAGATTTAACTTTTGGTTTTTTGAATGGGACGCAGACCTGCGGCGCGGATAAACGTGGATTTTTTATATTTATCGGCTCTCTGGTAATTTGGGCATCGTTTCATTCAGCCAAAAATGGCGTAAAAGATAGGTTTACACTTTTGGCTATCCAAAATTTTCATATTCTGCAAATTTTGCTCTTTCGTGGGGGCAATTCAGAGCAGAATTATCGGAATGATAGAATTTGAACTCTTTTTCCAGGGGTGTTTCACTTGAAGTGTAAACCGATTATGTGGCTACATTGAAACAAGGCCGAAAATTGTAAACCTGTTTTTTGCTTCATTTTGGCCGAATGAAACGATGCCGTAATTTGCAGGATCGCTCTATAAAAACGTATTATCTGCCACGAATTACACTAATTTCACTAATTTTTTATTTTTTTCGTGTTAATTCGTGCAATTCATGGCAAATTCTTTACTTTGATCCTGCGAAATCCTGTAGAGCCTATTTATCTGCGGTAATCTGTGAAATTCTGCGGCCCCTAAAAATTAAAATTATGCCCATTGGCAGTATAATTACTCATTACTCATTGTTAATTGAGAGTACTCTATGCTTCTTGAACAACTATCCAACGCCTTTGGCGTATCAAGCGCCGAGCATGATGTTAGGAAAATCATTGTTGAGGCCATTAAACCCTGTGCCGATTCGTGGCGGGTTGACACCATGGGCAATCTGTTTGTCACCCGCAGCCGCCGCCTCAAAAATTCCGGCCCGGCGCTGCGGGTGATGGTCACTGCCCATATGGACGAGGTGGGCTTTATGATTTCCAAAATCAATAGCAACGGCCACCTGAAATTCAAATCGATTGGCGGGTTCGACCCGCGCGTCCTGTTGGGAAAAGCGGTAGTTGTGGGCAAAGAACGAATCCCCGGCGCAATTGGGGTAAAGGCCATTCATCTGGTGGAACGGGATAAATGGAACACCGTTGGCAGCATCGACTCGATGTTTATTGATGTGGGAGCCGATGACAAATCAATCGATAAGGTGAAGGTGGGCGACTTTGCCACCTTTGCCACCAAATTTGGCTATCTGGGCGGAAATGTCAGAAACCGTAAAGACCGGGGGCTGGTTAAAGGCAAAGCGCTCGACAACCGGGTGGGCTGCGCCATGCTGGTTGAACTGTTCAAGGACGATTATCCGGTCGATTTGATTGGCGTGTTCACCGCGCAGGAGGAGGTTGGCCTGCGCGGGGCGCGGGTAGCCACCTACAGCGCCAATCCCCACCTGGCCTTTATTCTGGAATGTACAGCCGCGGACGACCTGCCCCGCACCGACAAAACCGCAGAAGAGGGCATCCCCCGTTTGGGAGCCGGCCCGGCCATCACCGTTATGGACCGCAGCTTCATTGCCGACCGCCGGCTGGTCGATTTGCTCATTGATAACGCCCGGGCGCAGGGGCTGCCCTACCAGTTCAAACGTCCCGGCATTGGCGGCACCGATGCCGGAGCGGTGCATCTGGCCCGGAAGGGCGTGCCTTCGGCGGTGGTCAGCGTTCCGGCCCGGTACATTCACAGCCCGGCGGCGGTCATCAATCTGGTTGATTTCCGGAACAGCATCAAACTGATGCAGGCCACGCTCAACCGGCTGCCGGAAGAATCGGCGTTAATCGACAGCCTGCAAAACACATAGCAAAAATTTTTATCTGTGCAATTGTACAGGTTCAATAAAACCGGCAATTACGCCAATCCCGTCAACGAATAGCCAACGAACACTTGCGCCGGCCACAGTGCAGATGTGGCACGAATAGTTTGGGATAAAAATATTAAAAATAATTCGCGGTACACCTGCACTGCACACAGGTGCAAGTATTCGCCTATTCAAGCTATTCGCGATTGTTTTTTAGCGTCTTCGGTTGTAATCGTTCACCCCCCCCCCGCGTTCGCGTCCCCCCGAAATCAGGGAGAGGCTTTTAAACTTTCCCCCGTTGACGGGGGGATTGAAGGGGGTGGGGGTGAACGGTTACGTGTAGCACGTGCCGCAAAAGGATTAACAAGTTACAACTGTTTGACATTGGCGGCGGCCATTTCTTACAATAGCCTGTGGGAGTCTTCTGATGCAAAGAAAAATTATTCTGTGGGCAGCACCCATAGGTGCAATTTTACTTATCTGGGCGCTAATCACCGTCAAGGGATTCTCGTTTGTCTTTTTTACAAACGAGGTTGATGTTTTACCCTCTGTTAAACAGTTTGTTGAGCCTGACTGGCTACCGAATGACTGGTATCTAAATCTTGACATTGGCTATCGCCAACCGTTTAACCTGATTCTTGGCACGCTGGTTTCCGGGTTAGATTTTCAATATGGGTCATACGCCGGGCGACTATTAGTTTATTTGCTGCTGGCCATTGCTGTCTACACCTTCTTCAAGGCCTTTAATTTGCGGCTGTGGCTCGGATTGCCGGTATTATTAATCTACCTGGCCAGACAATCCCTAATTGCCGGTGAGTGGGTTGTAGGAGGCGTAGAAACAAAAACAGTGGCCTACGCATTTGCCCTGATTTCGTGCGCAAATTTTTACCGGAGGCGCAACCTGCCGGGATTTACCTTTGCCGGGGCGGCCATCTCCTTCCACATTCTGATAGGTTTTTATGCCCTGTTTTGTACAGCAATTGCCGTTCTGCTTAACAAAACCTGGCGATCTGAGTGGCGACAGTATATCAGGCAATCGTGGCCCTTGTTCATCACCGGGTTATTTGGTTTTCTGGCAGTTATTAATCAACTACTGCCACAAAGCAACGTGGATGCAACCAGCGCCTGGGAAATTTATGTGCAATACCGGGTGCCGCATCATATGTTTCCAACGGCCTGGGTTGGACATTTCTGGGTGGTTAATTTGGTTCTGGCAACGGGTTTATTTCTGACGATGTATCTGGTTGGAAAATCGCGGGCTGCCCGTTTTGTTGCGGCTTACGCGCTGGGAAGTGTGTCACTGTTTTTAATTGGATTAACCCTATATTCCTGGGGAGATATTTACAGTCTCAGATATTACTGGTATCGATTCCCTGATGTGATGATACCGTTTCTGGCCCCGGTCTTAATTGCCCTGTTGCTCAACGATTTTGCCGGCGGCTCGCTGTCCATTAACGCCCTGTCGCAAATCGTTCAGACCCGGCTGCGGTTAATTTTAAACCGGGGAGGACCAATCATTTTAACGGTTGTTACCCTGTTAATCATCTGGCAAACCATGCAGCAAATACAAACAAAACTTAACTATTTGGAAAGAGATAACCGTCCCGTGTTTGAATGGATTGCAGAGAATTCGCCCAGGCAGGCGATATTTCTGGTCGATCCCACTGTGTCTGATTTTTATATTCACGCCCAAAGGGCGATGTTTGTTTCCTTCAAACATGCCCCGCAATCTGCCGCCGATATTTTGGAATGGTATAATCGGATCAAGCTGGCTAACGGTAATCAAACGCCAAAGAGACGCGGCCTGGCTTCAAGAAAAGAGCTTCAAGCCAACTTTTACAATCTTTCCGAAGAACAAATTCGGAAAATGGCTGATTCTTATGGGATCAGCTATTATCTGGGCTTAACAGAACAACAGTTATCTTTTGAACGTGAGTACAGCGATTCCCGCTACACAGTTTATAAAATTGAAAAATAGCGAATGAGCGAAAGGCGAATGACGAATGAAAGGCTGACCAATTTTCGCCATTCGCCTTTTGCCATTTCTTGCTAACCACAACCTGACCTGGAGATATCTATGAAAAACCTGATCAAACAACTAACCGAAGCCTACGGCCCCCCCGGTTACGAAAACGCCGTGCGAGACATCATCAACAAGCACGTGGCCCCTTATGCGGACTCTGTTGAGGTCGACCGGCTGGGCAATCTGCACGCGCTGAAAAAGGGGAACGGCCGCGGTCTCAAAATAATGCTGGCGGCCCACATGGACGAAATCGGGCTGATGGTATCGCACGTTACCAACAAAGGATTTGCCCGCTTTACCGCTTTGGGCACGGTTTTCCCCGAAACGATGGTGGGAAACAGAGCCGTATTTACCAACGGCGCCATTGGCGTGGTCAACGTTGACAACTGGATTTACCACAAAAAACCTGAGCGTACCCACCGCACGCTTCACCTCGATTTTGGGGTATCGGATAAAAAAGATGTACCCGTTCAAGTGGGAGACGTGGCCGCCTTTCAGCGCCCCTTTGTGGATTTGGGCCAGGCCATGCTGGCCAAAAGTATGGATGACCGCATTGGCTGCGCAATCCTGATTGAAACGCTCAAACAGCTCAAACAGACTCCGCACGACGTTTATTTTGTATTCACCGTGCAGGAAGAAGTTGGGCCAAGGGGAGCGGTGACCGCCGCCTACAAAGTTAACCCCGATGTATCGATTGCGGTGGACGTGACCGATACCGGCGACATCCCGGAACGAAAAAATTACGAGGTAAAAATGGGGGCGGGGCCGGCCATTAAAATAAAAGATGTGGGCATGCTGGCCCACCCCGGCCTCAAAAACTGGATGGTCAACACCGCCAAAAAGTATAAAATTCCGTACCAGCCAGAAATTTTAACGCTGGGCACCACCGATGCCGCGGCCATGCAAATTTCCCGCGAGGGCAGCGCCGCCGGCGCGTTATCAATTCCCTGCCGGCACATTCATACCCCGTCAGAAATGGTTAGCGCCGGCGATGTTGAAAATTCAATTAAATTACTGCTGGTAATGCTGGAAAATCCGGCCCGGTTAGAAAGATAGATAACAATGAGTCATTCAAAAATCAAGCCAACCCAACCCCGAACCACAGCCCAGGTAAAATTTAGCGATGGGCAGGTTCTGGAAGGCCCGCTCAACGCCACCATTGAAGAATTTATTAAATCGGCCAACTTTCCGGCGAACCCGGTTCCCGTCTGCTGCCTGGTTGACGGCCAATTACGAGAGCTAACCTACCACGCCGACAGAGACCTGAACGTCCGCGTCATTACCCTGGCCGACAGCGACGGCATGCGTGTCTATCGTCGTTCGCTCTCATTTTTGCTGATTGCCGCAGCCGGCGAGCTTTTCCCGGAAGCGGAAATTATCATTGATTACGGCCTCAACTTTGGCGCCCTCTATTGCGAAGTCTCTGGTCGGGCCTCTTTTACCAAAGCCGAACTCAGGCAAATTGCCGGAGAGATGCAGCGCAAGGTAGATGCCGACCTGCCCATTGTAAAAAAACGCATCCCGGTGCAAGAGGCAGAAGCGCTGCTCAAATTGCAGGGGGCCGATGACAAACTGCGCCTGCTCAAGACCCGCCGCAAACCCTACCTGACCACCTACACCATGGATGGCTATCAGGGTTACATGCACGGATATATGGTTCCCTCAGCCGGATACCTGAAGGTATTTGCGCTCGATTCCTACTCCAACGGATTTGTTTTGCGCTACCCCCGCACCCACAAACACAACAAACTGCAACCCTGTGTCGATTACCCCCAACTGCTCAATGTTTACAACGAATACGGCGAGTGGATGGCCAAGCTGGGCGTAAAAAATGTGGGTGCACTCAACCAGGTTGTGGCCAATGACAACCTGTTTGAAACCGTGCTGGTGGCCGAAGCCCTGCAAGAGCAGCGCATTGCCCAAATTGCCACCCTGCTCCATACCGTGCGCCACGATGTACGGCTGGTCCTTGTTTCCGGGCCATCGTCATCCGGCAAAACCACATTCAGTAAGCGGCTGGCCATTCAATTGTTAGCCCACGGGGTACACCCGTTTGCGGTGGGGCTGGATGAATTTATAGTTAACAGAGAAGATACGCCCCGCGATGAAGAGGGCGACTACGATTACGAGCATCTGCATTCGCTGGATTTGGAGTTGTTTAACGAGGTGCTGCTGGCCCTGATGCGCGGAGAAGAAGCAGCGTTTCCCCACTACAATTTTTTCACCGGGTTGCGCGAGAAAGGTGAAACCGCCTCAATTACCGATGAGCATATGATTATTGTGGAGGGAATTCACGGCATGAATCCGGCATTGGTGCCCCACATCCCCCCCGATAAAATCTTCAGGATTTACGTTTCTGCCCTCACCCAGCTAAACCTGGACCGCCACAACCGGGTGGCCACCACCGATACCCGCCTGCTACGCCGCATTATCCGCGACGCCCAACACCGGGGCTACTCGGCGCAGGATACCATCACCCGCTGGCCCAAAGTGCGCCAGGGCGAATACAAATGGATTTTCCCCTTTCAGGAAAACGCCGATGTTATGTTTAATTCTGCGCTGGTTTACGAACTGGCGGTCTTAAAACCGCTGGCAGAACCGCTGCTGCAACAGATTGAACCGGGCAAACCGGGCCACCGCGAAGCCAAACGGCTGCTTTCATTTTTGCAGTGGTTTGAGCCTTGCTCGGCAGAGTGGATTCCAGGCAACTCGCTGCTGAGAGAGTTCATCGGCGGTTCAGTGTTGCGCAAGTACAAAGCCAGAGGGTAGTTAATTAACAATGAGTAATTATCAATGAGTAAAGTTTGGCTCTCTGGTAGTTTGCAGGATCGCTCTATAAAAAGCGTATTTTATCTGCCACTGATTTCACTGATTTCACTGATTTTTTATTTTTTCGGGTTAATTCGTGCAATCCGTGGCAAATTCTTTACTTTAATCCTGCAAAATCCTGTAGAGCCTAAAGTTTATTCATTATTCATTGATAATTAGTAACTACTTAGGCACACACCTTTGTAGCCGCTATAGTAGCGTCCTTT
>CAYWSS010000315.1:0-6953 GCA_964460505.1 uncultured Caldilineaceae bacterium
GGGATACAGGGGGGATGGGGAAACCCGTAAAATCCGAAATTTACCCAACATTTTTATCATTTTTATTTTGTCAAATCCTCAACTGCGTAAGGTGAGTGTTTAAATCATACCAGAGTTTTTGTGAGCGGCAAGTAGGGGGGCAATGCGATTCAATCTTTCGACAAATTTTAGCCAGGAAATAAATTTCCGGGCTAAAAGCCCAAGCCGACTTTCAGTCGGCTTACGTTTTGAGCCTTGAATTTTAATTCGAGGCGAAGTGCCTGTACGCAGATGGGTATTAGCTGGCAAAAGGCCAAAAAACTATCAGGGCATGGTTTGCAAAATTTCCAGCCCGCGCCGGTACTGCGGGTCGTTGCCGGTGGCGTGGTCGTCTTCCGAGAAGAGGACTTCCTCATCCGGCGACAGCCCTTCGCCGTCAATGTTGTGCTGGTTGGGCGTAAACCATTTGGCAATGGTCACATGCACACTCGATTGGTCAGACAAATCGTACACCAGTTGCACACTGCCCTTGCCATACGTGCGCTCTCCAACCAGGGTGGCCCGGCCGTAGTCTTGCAGCGCTCCGGCCACAATTTCGCTGGCGCTGGCTGTGCCGCCATCCACCAAAATGACCACGGGCGCATCGGTGATTTTGAAGCCGCCCTTGCGCACCGAATAGATTTTCGGGTCGGCGTCGCGCTTGTCCTCAATCAGCACCGTGCCTTCGTCCAGAAACGCGCTGGCCACGCCGACGGCGGCATCCAGCAGACCGCCGCCGTTGCCCCGCAAATCGAGCAGATAGCGGCTGGCGCCGGCTTCCTGCGCGTCAGCCAGGGCGCGTTCCAGTTCTTTGGTGGTACGATTGGAGAAGATGCGCAGTTGCACGTAAGCAATGGCCGGGTCTTCGGGGGTGATATACCAGGCCACGCTGGGGGTTTCGACAATCTGGCGGGTGATCTCGACGGTGATGGGGCTATCTTGCCCGGCCCGTTTCACCACCAGCGTCACTTTTGTCCCCACCTCGCCCCGAATGAGCAGAATCACGTCGTCGGTGGTCATAGCGGGGTCAAGCAGAGCATCATCCACCTGAATGAGCATATCGCCTTTGAGCAACCCGGCCTGCTCCGCCGGCGAGTCGACCATCGGCTCCAGCAACACGTTGCCGGCTTCGTCACGGGAAACAAACGCGCCAATGCCGCCAAACTGGCCGTCGAGTTGGGCCTTTTCCAGCGCGCGGGGCTGGGGTTCGACAAACAGGGTGTACGGGTCGTTCAGAGCGGCCAATGCGCCTTTGATGGCCCCGTAGGTTGGCTGCGCATCGCCTGGGACGCCGCTGTAAAAATCGCGCTCGATGATGCGCCATGCTTCCCAAAACAGGCCAAAGTTCTGTGGCGCGTCGGCATTGGCAGAAGCGGGGGTACTCAGGTGAAAGTAGGTGGTCAGGCCATAGCCCACGCCGATGCCCAGTCCAAAGATGAACAGGGCCAGCAAAAACGAAATGATAACGCGGTACAGGCTTGATTTAGTCGGGTTTGGATTATTGATCATAATAGTTTGTGGTTCTGTTCTCCATCAAATTTGCCCGCAGGGGCGGCTCACGTAGTCGATTCGCCGCCCAGCAGCAGGTCAAACAGGGCTTGCAGTTCCTCTTCGGAATAAAAATGAATGGTGATTTTGCCGCTGTCGCCCTCGTCCTGACGGCTCATCTCCACTTTGGTTCCCAATCTGTTTTGGAAACGCTGCAACATATCCTTGTCGTGCGGGGTCAGGGGCGGACGTTTCTTTTTGGGCTGGGAATCACCGGAGATTATTTGTCGAACCAGCGCCTCGGTTTGGCGGACGTTAAGTTTGCGGTCAAGGACGGTTTGCAGAGCCTCTCGCTGCGCTCTGGGTTTGGCGATGCTCAGCAGGGCGCGGGCGTGGCCCTCGCTGATTTTTTCGGCGGCGAGGGCGTCTTTCAACTCATCGGGCAGTTTCAGCAACCGAAGGGTGTTGGCCACGGCGGTGCGGCTTTTGCCCACTTTTTGGGCCACCACTTCTTGCGTCAAGCCAAATTCTTCGATGAGTTGGGCGAAAGCATATGCCTCTTCCAGCGGACTCAGGTCGGCGCGCTGGATATTTTCCACAATCGCCAGCTCCAGCATTTGCTGGGGGGTCATCTCTTTGACAAAGACGGGCACTTCGCTCAAACCGGCCCGTTTCGAGGCCCGCCAGCGGCGCTCGCCGGCCACGATCTGATACATATTCCCCACCTGAGTGACGACAATCGGCTGGATAATGCCGTGTTCCTTGATGGATGCGGCCAGTTCCAATAATTTCTCTTCGTTCATGCCTTGACGCGGCTGGTGCGGGTTGGGCCGCACGCGGTCAATAGAAATGTGGATTGGGCCGCCAGATGCCGCTGTCGATGTCCCGGTTTTTGGAGTTTGCGGAATGAGCGCCCCCAAACCACGTCCCAAACCCTGTTTTTTTGACATTTTCACTCTCCCTTGACTACTTTTGGCCTGATGCGGCTTAAAAATTCTTCGGTCAGGTTGCGATACGCTTGCGCCCCTTTCGATGCCGGAGCAAACGATAAAATATCTTCGCCATAGCTGGGCGCTTCGCTCAAGCGGACGTTTCGGGGGATGATAGTCTTAAACGCCAAATTTGGAAAGTGTTTGTGTACTTCCTGCACGACTTGCGTTGCCAGATTTGTGCGGTAATCGAACATGGTCATCACCATTCCGGCGATGGTCAGCCCCGGATTGAGGTTGTCTCTGACCAATTCGATGGTGTGGGTCAATTGGGTCAGCCCTTCCAGAGCCAGGTATTCGCACTGGATGGGGATAAGAACGCCGTGGTCGGCGGCGGTCAGGGCGTTGACGGTGAGCAACCCCAGGCTGGGCGGGGTGTCGATGAAGATGAAATCGTAATCCGGCAAAATATCGACCATTGCCTTTTTCAGGATAGTTTCTCTGGAGATAATCTGAATGAGTTCAACCTCTGCCCCAGCCAGTACTGCGTGCGATGGCACAACGGACAGATTTCTACGGCTGGTCTGGACTATCACTTCTTTGAGGGGAACCTGATTGATGAGGGTGTCGTACAAGGTTAAGCCGTTTTCACCCACAGAAACGTTCAGGCTGGAGGTGGCATTGGCCTGCGGGTCGGTGTCGATGAGCAGGATACGGGCGTTTCTGGCAGCCAGATAAGCGGCCATATTGACCGTGGTGGTTGTCTTTCCGACCCCCCCTTTTTGGTTTGCGAATGTGAATATGAACGTCACGGCAGTCCCTTTCGATGAAAATACGTTACGCGATGATTAAACAAAATCCCACCACAAGGGCGGGATTTGAGTTTTTTCGTTAAACACCAGGCAGGTTGTGATGCGTTGGTGATGGCGCTGCGTGTTGTCGATTGCTGTTATCTTGCCCACCCGTTTCCAAACAGACACCACCGTTACTTGGGCAGAATAACAACTTTACGTCTGTCGCCCTCACCGACGCTATTGGTGTACACATCTTCGTGGTCTCTTAGCTGAATATGAATGATACGGCGTTCGTGGGGGGCCATTGGCTCCAGGGTCACTTTGCGCCCGCTGAAGACAACGCGGTCGGCCATGCGGTCGGCCAGTTGTTGCAGGGTTTTGCGCCGCCGAACCAAATACGATTCTACATCAACCAATACGGGCAACCAACGGCCAAACTCTTTACTGAGAATTTGGCGCACTACAAATTGCAGGGCATACAGAGTTTCGCCACGGCGACCGATGAGCAGGCCTAAATCTTGACCGGAGACATCGAGCGTCAGCGGCACGCGCTCGTCCGGCTCCACCAAATCGTGTCCCATGCGAGCAGAGACATCGGCAGAAATATCCATATAGGCCAACATAGCCTCAAGCACGGCCACGGCTCGTTGCTGCACGTTGGCTGATTGCTCAGTGTCTTGGGAAGCAAGCTCATCCGGGGTGCTGTCTTCGACAGCCGGCCTGGCGGGTTCTTCCACGGGGGTGGCTGCGGTTGGTGCGGCGACAGGGTGTTTGGGCGTTAATTTTACTACGGCATCTTCCGCACCCAAGCCCAAAATCCCCCGGCTGCCTGACGAGATGACGGTTACGTCTACGTCATCGCGGTTAAGTTGAAGCTGCTCCAGCCCGCGTGCAATGGCCTCTTCGACGGTTTTGGCGCTACTTTCTACGCTTTCGCTTTGACTTTGTTCTAGGTTTATAGGGTGTTGGTTTGGAGGTGTCATTTTCAATAACCTGTTGGGTTTCTTCTGCGTTATCAGATAAATCAAGGAGGGCCGGAGCGTCGTCTTCGACGGCAGGCTCTTTACCGTTAGATGCCACAACGTCAATGATCTTGGGGTCGGCGGATTTGGATGCTTCGGGCTTTTTGGCCGTTGCGTCCGGCGATTTCATGGTTTTATTGGTATAGTATTGCTGAGCCATGCTCAAAATGTTGTTTGTAAACCAATACAGGCTCAAGCCGGATGGGACAATCAGGGCAAAATAACCGAACATAAAGGGCATAAACATCATCGCCTGGCCCATTGCCTTTTGGTTGGGGTCGTCGCCCGTAGAGGGGGACATCATTCTTTGCATGTATAACTGCGAGGCGACCAACAACACCGGCAAAACCAGGTAGCCAATGGCTGCCGCCCAACCCACTGCGGGGGGCAGCGGCCACAGCCAGCTTAACCCGGCGGCGCGATCTTGCACCGGGCCGGCCAGGCTGGGAATCCAGAAGAAGCCTTCCTGCAAGGCGGGTTCGGTGCTGGCAAGCTGATACAGGGAGCGATACAGGGCAAACCAGACGGGCATTTGCACCAACATAGGCAAACAGCCGCCCAGCGGATTTACCCCGGCTTCCTTATATAATTCCATCTGCGCCTTGGATAATTTTTCTTTATCGTTGGCGTATTTTTTCTGCAACGCCTTGAGTTTGGGTTGCAGTTCCTGCGTAGCGCGCGTAGATTTCATCTGCTTCTGGTTAAGGGGGAAGGTGATTGCCTTGATGATAACCGTAAACAGAATGATAGCGAACCCGAAGGAGTAGGGAATGTGCAAAGCGGCAATGCCACTGTTAAGATACAACAATCCGCTACCGATTAGATCAATAAATGCCTGCCACATAAAAATTAAGTACCTATTCCGTTAAATTTTTTGAATTGAAGAATAAATCATCCCTCAACTGTCTACTTCAGTTGGGACAACAAGCGTTGTTCGGTTAGCAGTTGGTGGATTGAACGCTCTATTGACCGATACGTTGCCCGACGAATGGCCGGCCGGGCAATAAACAAAATATCCCAACCAGGCTGAACGTCCGGCTGGCATAATCGAGCCGCTTCTCGCATTTGCCGTTTGATTTTGTTGCGTTGTACCGCCTTCCCAACACGCTTACTAACGGCAAAGCCAAAGCGGCTCCGATTCAAGTGGTTTGGCAGGGAAATCAGCACCATCAATCGGCTGGATTTGACCTGCCCCAAGCGTCTGACTCGCTGAAAATCGGCGTTCTTTCTCAGGCGATACTGGCGCTTCATACAACACGATGCGGCATCTAATGGAATTAACCGGCATTCCAGTTGATGTTTTTGGCGTGCCGGGGCTGAACCGCGAGCGATGATCGCCCTTTGACCCGCCGGGCCTTCAAAACTTTACGTCCAGACGATGTACTCATTCTTGCTCTAAAGCCATGCACGCGAGCGCGGCGGCGTTTTTTGGGTTGGTATGTTCGCTTTGGCATTGTTTCACTCTTTCTTTATTTATCTCTGGTGCAATAAGCCTTTGCACAAAGGTTAATTATACTAATCGGATGTTATTATCGCAAATTGCTACCAGCAAAAAAGCCGACACACCTCATTGTCAGGCGCAACGGCTAGCTGGTCTGCCTTGTGTAAGGGTTTTCATATTAGCAGCACTTCACATCTGTGGCAAAAAACCGACCCCAATATCATCCCCTTGTCATCCGGCTGTTTTAAGACAAGGCGTCACTATATGGCAAAGGTCGCTTGCCGGGCCGGCACATTAGCCCAGGATTTTTGCCACGCTATCCAATAATTCCTGCGGGCCAAAGGGTTTGGTGATGTAGTCTTCCACTTTGGCAATGTGCAGCCCCAGGACTTTGTCAATACTTTGGGCTTTGGCTGTCACCACAATCACCGGGATACTGGCCAGGTTCGGGTCTGCCTTCATTTGCCGATACACTTCCCAGCCGTCCATGTCAGGCATCATCAAATCGAGCAAAATCAAATCGGGTCGGTCATTCTTGAGGACTTCCAATCCTTGAGTACCACCTAACGCGCCAGTCACGTGATACCCTTTTCGTTCCAGGATTAACCGGACCAATTCTATCATCTCAGGTTCATCTTCAATGCAAAGTATTTGACGATTTTCCATAATTTTCCCCATTAACCTGCTAAATTTTTGGATGCTCAGTTGACTCTTGACAGGAATTTGTTAACGCTCTGGCGCAATTCTGCCGGTGTAAAGGGTTTGGTAATGTAATCATCCACGCCGGCACGTTCTCTGGCCACGATTTCCTCAAACGTGCTGTCGCGTGCGGTTAAAATGATAATTGGGATGTCCTTCAAGGCCGGGTTGGCTTTAATTTGTTTGAACACTTCCCAGCCGTCCATGTCGGGCATCATAATATCCAGCAACACAATGTGCGGCGGCGTGTCTTGCATCATGGCCAGCCCTTCGGCGCCGCTGGTTGCGCCTTTGACAACCACGTTTTCGGTGCGCATTATCAACTCAACCAGCTCTACCACGCCGGGTTCATCATCAATGCACAAAAGTATTGAGGCCACAAATAGCTCTCCTGAATTGGGTACTACAGTATGATGTCTGATAATAGTGTAGCATATCTGATTTTAGTTGTCTACTCTATTATGTCGCCAGGGTGCGATCCAATTTGGGGGGCAGGTTTTGCGAACGCCCCTGCTTGAGAAATTATTTCCAGGCTAAATCAAGACCGGTCATGTTGCCTCGA
>CAYWSS010000316.1:0-6949 GCA_964460505.1 uncultured Caldilineaceae bacterium
CATATCCGCCCCAATACCCCCCACCCCAGAATTATCCGCAACAGCCGTACCCGTACCCGCCCCCACAATATGCTCCCTACCCCCCCATGCCGGGTGCAGATGAACTGGAAGGTGAGTTAGGCGACTCTATCCTGCCCATATGGGAATTTAAATGTGAGGACGAAATCAGAGGGTCGGTTAGAGTTGGAAAAACCAGACTTTACGTGGGGGTGTACGATAACAATGTTTACGCCCTGGACCTTAAAACCGGCGAATTTCAGTGGAAGTATGCCACCGAGGGCGGGATTGCAACCCGACCGGCTTTATATAAGAATCACCTGATATTTGGCTCGGAAGATAGAATAGTGTACGCTATTAATACTTCGGGCCGGTTAGTGTGGACGTGCCCCACAGAAGGGCGTGTTCGCTCATCAGCAGTTGTGGAATTTGATCACGCGTTCTTTGGGTCTGATGATAATAAATTATACGCCGTTAACGCTCAAACCGGGCGTGTAATTTGGCAATTTGAAGCGCTGGGGCCTATTCGTTCTACCCCCACTCTGGGTGATGAACTGGTCTATGTTGGTTCAGAAGATGGCCACGTCTATGCCGTAGACCTTTCATCCGGGGCGGCGCGCTGGAAATTTAGAGCCAATAGAGGTGTAACCTCCAGCCCGGCGCTTTTTGAAGATATTGTTATTGTTGGATCTTCTGACAAAAATGTGTATGGTCTTGAGGCAAAATCCGGATATTCTGTGTGGCGGGCGCGAACCGGGCAGGCGGTGATTTCCAGCCCTGTTATTGTGGACGGCACCGTTTATGTAGGCTCGGTAGATAAGCATATGTACGCCATCGATGCAAAATCAGGCCGGATTCAATGGAAATTTAACGCCGAATCGCAAATTGTTTCAACACCGGCCGTTACGAGCGAAGCTATATATTTTGGTACCTCTGCCGGCGAGGTCATAAGCCTGAACCGAAAAGACAGAAAACTGCGTTGGAAATTTAAAACAGGTGGGCCGGTGCCTTCTTCCCCCGTGGTTTCAGATGGGGTCGTGTACGTGGGTTCAACGGACCATAAAGTTTATGCTCTGCCCGCTTAATTGAACTGCTTTCAATGTAATAATGTTTGTTTTTGAAAAATTGCGGCTATATTCATTCTAACCTCGGCTTAACGAGCAAAACCATGTTAGACATTTTGTTAAGGGGAATAATTCGGTTAAAATCCAGGCTTAGCAACCCATGAATTTTTTGCAGCGACTATTTTCACAACCCAAAAGCGACACTGAGGAAGATTTAGCAACTCACGTGGAACATTCTACACCGGATGTAGAAAAATCAAGTAGTGATCAAGTTCAGCCTATGCCTGCAGAAGAACACGAAACTGAACGGAAATTTAATGCGCTTTCTCCGGGACTGAATGTTGGCAAACTATCTGATGTGGGGCGCGAGCGCGAACGGAACGAAGACTCTATCTTTGTTGCCCACTCTTTTTTGCAGCACGATCTGGGCACCGAACCCTTTGGGTTGTTTATTGTGGCCGACGGCATGGGAGGCCATCAACGGGGCGAAGTGGCCAGTTCTCTCGCGGTAAGAATGGCAGCCGACAGCATCCTGAAGGATGTTTATGCGCCATATCTTACTAATGATAACAGCGCCAATAACCGCCCCATTAACGAAGCGCTGACCGTGGCGGTAGAACAGGCCAACACCGCAGTTGTGGAAACAGTGCCCGACGGGGGGACCACAATAATTGTGGCCTTGATTATGGGAAACAATGCGTATATTGCCCATGTAGGGGATTCAAGGGCCTACATTTTTCAACCGGACAAATTTAAACAAATCACTCAGGATCACTCACTGGCACAAAAACTGGAACAGTTGGGACAATCTGCAGAAGAAGCCATGCAAGCCCAGAGTGTCTTGTACAGGGCTGTTGGGCAGGGTGACTCGATTGAAGTAGACACGCATATGCAACATTTGCCGCCGGGGGCCTCTTTATTGCTTTGTACAGATGGCTTGTGGGGCCTGGTAAATGACAAAGATATAAATTTGGTTTTAAGAACTGCCGCCACTCCTCAAAATGCCTGCACTCAATTAATTGCGATGGCCAATGATAATGGTGGCCGCGACAATATCTCCGCTATTGTGGTTTCAATGGGGGCAGAAGGTTAAACCTAATGCAAGCAGATAAAGATTATTATCAGATACTCAAAATTGATCACAATGCCACTGAGGGACAGATACGAAGATCCTACCGGACTCTGGTACGTCAATATCACCCCGATACGTCTACCGAACCTCAAGCTGAAGAGAATTTTCGGGATATTCAAGAAGCTTACGAGGTTTTAGGTGATCCCGAACAGCGCCGTGTTTATGATAGAACCCGTGAAGCAGACGGGTTAGATAAATCCTCATCTATTGCATTAAAGGCCCTGCTTAGCCATAAGGTGCTGTTGACCAATGTAGAAGAACAGGCGTTTTATGTATTGCTTGACGTGGCCCCCGCCGCCGATTTACCAACGGCCAGATTACCCTTAAATTTGTGCCTGGTCTTAGACCGTAGCACCTCTATGCAAGGGATGCGGCTGCAACAGGTAAAAGAAGGAACACGCCAAATCATTGATCGCCTCAACCCGGATGATGTTTTGAGCGTTGTTGTTTTTAGCGACCGCGCCGAGGTTATTTTATCCGGCCAATTTGGTAGTGATAAAGCCATGGCCAAATCCATTGTTAGCACCATTCAACCCAGCGGCGGCACGGAAATGTTGCAGGGGCTAAATGTTGGCCTTGATGAAATGGAAAAAAATCGGGGTCAGGCCTCGGTAAATCATCTGATTTTATTGACTGATGGCCAAACCTATGGCGACGAAGCAGGATGCCGGGAAAAGGCCGAATGGGCCGGACACAATCAAATTAGTCTGACAACCATGGGTGTAGGTTCAGATTGGAATGAGAATCTACTTGACCAGATGGCCGGTTCGTCCGGTGGAACCTCTGTTTACATCGATTCTCCCCGAAAAATTGTTGACATTTTCAAAGACACCATTAGAAATCTCAGCAACGTGGTTGCCAGAGAATTATCGATGGGTATAAATCCCGGGGCAGGTGTAAAGTTTCATGAAGGCTTCCACATTACCCCACACATACATCGGATGGAAGTTCGATCCGATAAGGCAATTTTAGGCCCGTTAGGAACCGACAGTGCCAAGACGCTGTTGATGGAATTTAGAGTAGAAGTTCGATCAAACGCCGAAGAAAAACGGTTGATGCGTTTAACAATAGATGGCGATATTCCCGGCCAGGCTAACCGTAGAAGCTGGGAATGGGTAGACATTACCGGACGGTTTATGCACGATCAAGAGGGGGGCGTGGAGATTCCGTCTACTATTGTTACTGCTCTGGGCAAGCTGGCTATTTTTAAAATGCAAGAAAAAGCAATGGATGATCTGGAACGTGGCAACGTAAATGCGGCCACACAACGTCTGGAAACTATGGCGACGCGTCTCTTAAACCTGGGAGAAACAGATTTGGCCCGGGCTGCTTTGCTTGAGGCAGGGCGATTAGCCAGAACCGGCGCGCTTTCCGCAGAAGGTCGTAAAAAGATCAAATACGGAACGCGTAGCCTGTCAATTTTACCAAAGGAGATTAAATCGTGATAAAGTGCCCTTTTTGTGGAACAACTCACGTGGCAAATACGTTGTTTTGCAGTGAGTGTGGTACCTATCTATTAGAAGATGATCGCAGAGGTACCGACCCGCTAGGCACCGATGAGATTGGCTGGGTGGGTGAGGAAGAAGAAGATGCCGAATCTAACCCGTTAATAAAAGGTACCGGCCCCCTTACAATCCGGTTAAGAATTGCTGAAAGCAGCCGGGAAATTGAGGCTACGCTTAACAAAGCCGTCCATATAGGGCGGCTGGACCCTGCCAGCGATGTATTTCCAGAGGTTGACCTGACCAATGATAACGGCCTGGAAAAAGGCGTTTCTCGTCGACATGCCAGAATACTTAAGCGCGAAGGTACTGTGGTGGTAGAAGACCTGGGCAGTATCAATGGTACGTTCATCAACAGCAAACGACTGGCTCCCTATTTGCCTGAAGTTCTGCGTCACGGCGACCAGCTTCAACTTGGAAAATTACTGATAGAAGTAGAGATGCACTGATTAGGGCAAACGCAAACAAGGTTATGAAACGTTAAGGAGAATTCAAGTGTCAATTACGGTTATCATCCACGTGGCAGGCGGTGATGCAATTGTTGGTGAAATCGAAGAAATGCCGGACCCGCGGGTAAACTATGTAACATTTACAAATGTACGAACCCGGGACGGTAAAGCCGTGGTTTACATAGACCGGGAAGCTACCCGGGTATTGTTTCCCTGGCACAGAATCAGCTTTTTAGAAACCCTTCCGTCCGAAGAAGACCATATGGATATCGAATCTTTCTTCCGGGACTGATTTTTTGGGATGCACCACTAACCGCCGGGCAATTTTGCCGGCGGTTTTTTATTGACATTTTGCCATGGCCTGAGTAAGATACGCTATTCAGAAATTAATTGTTTACTTTAACTAAAAGGTATCTGTTTCAAACTGTGCAACGGCCTTTGTCTATGCGGCAGGCCGGCAACATCCAGATAGGCCATAATCAGCCAGTATGAAACACATAGATAAGAAAGGTTGTAATATTTTATGCCTGCTCAACAAGTAACGCCAGTAACCTGCCCAAATTGCAATGTCCAATTTACCGCCCCTATACAGAATATCATTGATGGGCAGGATGTGGCCCAGCAGAGCGCTTTGCTGCAAGGGCAACTGAATAATGTTCATTGTCCGCAATGTGGGTATGTTGGGGCTGCCGGAGTACCCTTGTTGTACTACGATTTAGAAAAAGAACTGGCATTTGTATTTGTGCCCGGTGGACTCACTCTGACAGGTTCTGCCCAGGAGAAAATTGTTGGTGATTTAACCAATAAGCTAATCAACAACTTACCCGCCGAGCAAAGAAAATTTTTCCTGTTTAACCCCAAAAGCTTCCTTTCCATGGAAAGTATGGTCAAAGCCATCTTTGCAGCCGAGGGCGTGACCGAGGAAATGTTGCAGGCGCAGGAGGCCAGAATAAAATTGCTGGAAGAATTTTTTCAGTGCCCGGATGAAGCGTCGCTCAAGAAAAAAGTAAAAGCTCACGATGCTGAATTGGATCGTGAATTTTTTGAACTGCTGACGGCCACTATGCAAACTGCCCAGTATTCCGGAGATCAAGCCAGAGCGCAAACATTTTTAACCCTGCGCAACCTTATTAGCCGCTGGAGCAGCAACGGCAAAAAGATTGTGGCCGAAATTGATAAGAAGCTTGGCCTGGTGGTGATGAAGAGCCAGGAAGATTTGCTGGAGAGGTTACAAGCTGCCGCAAGCGAGGAAGAATTTGGATCCCTGGTTGCGGCCGGACACGCGTTTTTGGATTACGGCTTCTTCCAGCAACTTACCGGAAAAATTGATCAGGCCGCAAAAAATGGTGAGCGTGAAACGGCGCAAGCGCTAACCTCGCTGCGCACCAGAATTCTTGATGCCCAGACGAAGAATGAGGAACGAAGCAAAGCTGCCCTTGAAACAGCAGCCAAACTCCTTCAAGAGATTTTACAGTCCGGGCAGCCCGACAAAGCGTTGGATAAAATACTTGACCAGATTGATGATGCCTTCTTCTTTATCCTGCAAGCCAATATTGAAGAAGCTCAACGACAGGGACACACCGAAGCAGCCAAAGCCCTGCAAATGATTGCCAGCATCGCCATGGCAAAATTACAGGAACGCTATAGCGCACCGGCAAAAAAAGAGACAGCGCCGCAGGACAAGCCAAAAATTCACGTTGCCAGCCGGTAGCAGAGCAGTAAAACTTACAACAACCTGATAAAATGAAGACCGGGAAGCGTGAGTAGAATTATCACGCTTCCCGGTTTGTTTTAAACGTATCGTCAGGTTATTCAGGGTGATATAGGGGCGAGGCCACTCAGTTGAAAATTAGAGCGTAAAAAAATCACCGTTCGAGTGGCCTCACCCCTGCGTTTTGAAAAGATGCGTTTAACCCCGCTATCCGCGCAGCCGGGCCAGCTCTATCAGGTTAGTCCCGGCATCAAAAATTACGTAGGCGGCCCCCGGCCTGTCCATTGGGCGGCCAACACTACCAACCCCAACAATTAACGTTGTACCGGCAGCCAATTCAACCGTTGGTTTGTGCAACCGCAGAAGCCGGTTGTCGTTGGTAAATTGCCACACCAATTGTCTATGCGTATGCCCGTGAAACATCAACGGAACTTTAGCCTCCGTGAGCAGGGCAATGCACTCCCACAAACTATTTTCTTCGTAATGCAAGTAGGGAAACAGATTGCCCTTTACCCGAATATGGGCGTTACTGTGTAAATCGGCCAGTGTTTTTATTGGGGGGGGCCAGAACGGCGCGGCGTGAGTCAGCCAAAACCGTTCATCTCTAATGACCGGCGGCAAATTTAAAACCCACTGCCGGTTCTCCGGCGAAAGGTACCTCCAGTTTGAGGCTTCCCAATTGCCAAATACGGTTGGGGCGTTAATCTCTCGCACCAGGTTAACGCAGGCGTCAATGCCTACATCTCCCAGGCAGTAAAAGGCGTCAACCGCTCGCGTTTGCGCGTCGTTAATAACTTGTTTCAAGGCATCAGTGTGATTGTGAACATCGGAAAAGATGGCGTAACGCATAAAAAGAGGGTATCACAACTTAATTGTTGTAGCAAGCAAGAACAAGAATAATTTGCCTGGATATCTCCAAAATTTAAATTATCCCGGAACTTGTCACAAATTCGGGTGATGCGTGAAAAGCAGTTTTATCACGTTTCACGCATTACGGATTTAGGGGTGTTACACCTCATACGTATCAAGCTAATAAAGTAGGTAACTAGCGTACAAGTAGTAGTTATTTTGTTTGCTATCCTGAAAAATTGTAA
>CAYWSS010000317.1:0-6942 GCA_964460505.1 uncultured Caldilineaceae bacterium
TCCGAAAATTCTGCTCTGAAATGCCGACAATAATTGTCAAACCGGGAATTGCTGATAATAATGCTTTCTCTGGCAAACTCGAAGCAACCGTAATTTCTTCGGGCGCAGAGATATCCCCCAGCCACGGGCCAGGATGCCCACATTCACGAGGAATTGATTAGGGCGCGTTTCAGATGAGTCGAAAGCGCCGCCGGCCGGGGGGCTTCGCGAAGCGGGTAGCTTCCCTCAACTTCTTCCCCTCCCGACTCAGGTGAAACACACCCAATTGATTATTCTTAACCTGAACCCGGATTTTATCCGGGAGCTTCGTTACCCGACAAACCTTCCTGGAAGTTCGATTTCAGACCGAAAACATTCGATAATTGGAGTAACCTGGCTCTATAACAGCTTCCAGAAAGGTGAATCTACCCGGATGTCGTAATAGTTCACTCCCCCTACTCTTGACATCGCCTTCGACAAGCTCAGGCAACGGGGGGTGAACGGTTACCAGATGTCGGGTAGCGAGTCCGGGAGCCATAGGATGCGTGGCGAGTATTTCGGGATCGGCCCCGAACCAAACTCCCCGATTATCGACAACCAGATTGTCTATTTTCGTCATAGGAGTTTTCCATTGACATAAAGTTTGGGGTTAAAAGTCAAAAATTTAGCTTTTTGTGCCAAATAAGGCAATGAGCAAAGTATTTAATTCTATCATTCTGGTAACTACTTACCCCCCTCTAACTTCCCCCCCCGAAGCGGGGGGGATTGAGGGGGGGTAAAAACGGTAAAAGGACGCTACTATAGCGGCTACAAAGGTGTGTGCCTAAGTAGTTACTCATTCTGCTCTTATTGTAGCCTGGGCACTGGGGCTGTTGAACCGGTCTTTCCCAAAACTGAGTTTCAGGCGGGCAGTTTCGTTCACCATTGACCATTCACAATTTTATTCGGGGCATGAGCAACATTTGTCTGAACTGCCCTCAAGTTACTCAAATTATAAGCTTGATGCGTATGGGGGACACCCCCCCATCCCCCCGGCCTACCGGCTGTTTCCTGGCAGTTGAATAGAAGTTACGCAGTTAAAAATGTAAAAATCAGCGCCTTCTGGGTTTGTGGAGCGAGATGAACCGGTTTGGCGCGATTTGAGCAAGCTCGAGAGTATTTTATGGGTAGACCCATCAAATTGTGGCAGGGTTTCAAACCGGCGCTCTACTTTTTTATCATTGTGGTGCTGTTGATATTAGTCTGGGAAGGCTACAAATTGCTGGGAGCGCCCGGTGGAAAATATCTGCGCGGCACAGCCCAGGTAAAAGTAGGCGAAGATCGCGTACCCGGTTTGCTGTGCAAAAACTGGGGCCTGTGCGAAATTGAACTGCCCATTCGGGCAGACGACCGGGCAATGCCGCCGGTAAAAGAAATCATCTCGACCATTTTTGAGCCTCCCCGTCGCGGCAGCGAAGATATCCTCCTGACAATTCTGTTAAAAGCCTCATTTTTTACCTTGCAGGAAGCTATTTTTGGATTTATCATTGGTGGCCTGCTTGGTTTTGCTTTAGGGGCTATTTTTGCTCATTCCGGCCTGCTGGAGCGGGGACTGTTGCCCTACGTGGTGGCCTCGCAAACGGTACCGTTGTTGGCAATTGCCCCAATGGTAGTAATCTGGTTGGGGGGAAATCGTTTTTCAGTGGCCGTTATTGCCGCTTACCTCACCTTTTTCCCGGTTACAATCAACACCCTGCGCGGATTGCGTTCGCCGGAACCGACCGCGGTGGAATTGATGCACTCCTATGCGGCCTCGACATGGGAAATATTGTGGAAACTTCGCGTGCCGGCGGCGCTGCCCTTTATTTTTGTCGCGTTGAAAATATCAGCTACAGCCAGTGTGGTTGGCGCCATCATCGGTGAGCTACCCTCCGGCATTGCCAACGGGTTGGGGCGGGTGATTCTCAATTTTAATCAATATTATGCCACCGGCCCCGAAAAATTATGGGCCAGCATACTCTTTGCCTCGTTAACCGGAATGACCTTTTTTTTGTTAATTGCCATTCTGGAAAAAATTTTTATCCGGCAACAACCGGTTGACCTGGTTTGATTCGGGAGTAAGGAGCAAGGGAGTAGGGACTCCCTACTTCCGGGAAGCAAAGATTCAAATTCTAAGTTGATAATTACACAGACACACTATCACAAAAAGATGCCCTATGACCCAGCCCGTCGCCCACATTGAAAACCTCAACAAAATATTTGGAAAAGGCACACCGAACGCGGTTCACGCCTTAAAAGATATAGACCTGTCCATCCAGTCCAACGAATTTATTTCGATGATTGGCCCCTCGGGGTGCGGTAAATCAACCCTGTTGCGGGTAATTGGAGATTTGACAGCGCCCACCTCCGGCTCGGTCACCATCAACGGGAAAACGGCCCATCAGGCTCGCCTGGATCGGGATTACGGCATGGTCTTTCAGGCGGCCACCCTGTACAATTGGCGAACCGTGGCCAAAAATGTGCAGCTGCCGCTGGAGTTGATGAAATATTCAAAAGCCGAAAAAAAAGAACGCACGCGCCAAATGCTGAAGCTGGTGGAGCTGGATGATTTTGCCAAACATTATCCCTGGCAGCTTTCCGGGGGAATGCAGCAGCGGGTAGCTATTGCCCGGGCGTTGGCGTTTGAACCCTCTATTTTGCTGATGGATGAACCGTTTGGCGCGCTCGATGAGATGACCCGCGAGCGGCTGAACCTGGAAGTGTTGAACATTTGGCGAGAAACAAAAACCACCGTTGTCTTTGTCACCCACAGCATCACCGAAGCCGTCTTTCTTTCAACCCGCGTAGTTGTAATGTCGGCCCGGCCGGGTAAAATTATAGAAGATATCCCCATCGACCTGCCTCATCCCCGAAATGTAAATACCCGGGAAAACGTTCGCTTCTTTGAACTGGAAACCGGGGTGCGCGAAGCTCTGCGCAAGAGTGAAAGCCAATGAATCTCAAGGATCGTCTTCAAAAAATTATCTCGCCTGTCATTGTATTACTCATTATTGTGATGTTGTGGGAATTTGTGGTGATGGCTTTTGAAATTGAACAGTTTTTGCTGCCGCGCCCAACGGTTATTGTGGCCAATTTGTTCAACGTGATTGAGCTTTCCCCGGACCCCACGCCGATGAGCATGGATGACGTTGAGTCTCTGCTTAAGACCAACACCCTGGTCATTTCGGTGCCGGCCGGCGCCCCTGAAAATTTCAGGAAGGCCATCACCTCGGCGGCGATTGTGCGGATACCGTTGTTTGACTCAACCTGGCTGTTACTGCAAGGAAAAAACCTAAGTCCGATTCTCCAGGCCAGTTGGTTTACGTTGAAAGAAGCTCTGGGGGGCCTGATTGTTGGCTCTGGTCTGGGCCTGATTATGGCTATGGCCACCGCCCGCTGGACAACCACCCGCGAGGCATTGATGCCGTTTGCCATTGCCGTTAACTCAATGCCAATTATTGCCTTTGCGCCCATTGCCAACAACTGGTTTGGCATCGATAACCCTGTTTCAAAAATGGCCATTGTTGCCGTGATGACCTTTTTTCCCACCATGATTAATACCGTCCGCGGTTTGACTCTGGTGGATAAGCGCTCTCTGGAATTAATGCGCTCCTACGCAGCCGGCGAATTTGATATTCTGCGGAGATTACGCATTCCCAACGCGCTGCCTTATATGTTTAACGGCTTCAAAATTGCGGCCACTTTGAGTATGATTGGCGCCGTGGTGAGCGAATACTTTGGCGGTCCCCGCATTGCGCTGGGCGTATTTATTACTCAGGAAGCAGCGCTGTTTCGATTTTCATCGGCCTGGGCCGCCATTATTATTGCCTGTTTTCTGGGAATTGCCCTGTACCTGATTATCATCATCGTTGAGCGGCTGGCAATGCCCTGGCATTCATCGTTTCGGAATGTGTAATAATGCTCAGTACATCCAAATTTGAGGAGTGAGGCGCGCTTTGCGTCAGATGCCAAACGCCGCCGCATCTGACGCTACGCAGTGCCGGCTCCTTAAAAATTGACTCATCCTGCGAGAATTCTTGTTATACGAGGAGGTGATGTTTATCGTCAACTGCCTGGGAAGGAACACCCTTCTGCATCAATTTTTATCAATGGAAATTCATAAGAAAAGTTTTGGAGGAGACTAACGCTATGAATAAACGTCTGTTTTTGTTGTTCAGCCTGATGATTACCGCAGCTATGCTAATGACCGCTTGCGGTGGATCGGGCGGCACGGTTCAGGAAGCTGCGAAAAAAGCTAAAGAAGAACCAGCCGAAGCCGCTGCTGAAGAAGAAGTGATGGCTCCCGCAGAATGTGACACACCCACGCCGGTTAGCTTGCAACTTCAGTGGGTTACCCAGTCTCAGTTTGCCGGCTACTTTGCCGCCAGAGACCAGGGCATCTACGAAGAGTTTTGCCTGGATGTCACCATTCTGGAAGGGGCAGTGGATATTGTGCCGCAGCAGGTGGTGGCCTCCGGGCAGGCCGAATTTGGCCTGGCCTGGGTGCCCAAGGTTCTGGCTTCTCGCGCCGAAGGGGCAAACCTGGTTAACATTGCGCAGGTGTTCCAGCGCAGTGGAACGCTGGAAGTCTCGTGGGCCGATGCGCCGGTGAATTCCATTGCCGATATGGCGGGTAAAAAAGTTGGCACCTGGGGCTTTGGTAATGAGCACGAGCTTTTTGTTGCCCTGCGGAATGAGGGCCTTGATCCTGACAATCCTGATGATGTGGGCGTTGTGCAGCAGAGCTTTGATATGCTGGCCCTGCTCAACCGCGAGTTGGATGCCGCGCAGGCGATGACCTACAACGAATACGCCCAGGTACTGGAAGCCAAAAATCCCGACACCGGCGAACTGTACCAGCCCGAAGATCTGGTGGTGATAAACTTTAATGATGTTGGCACCGCCATGCTGCAAGATCACGTTTTTGTTGATGGCGACTGGCTGGCCGAAGAAGGCAACGAAGAACTGGCCACCCGCTTCCTGGCCGCCAGCTTCAAGGGGTGGCAGTTCTGCCGCGACAACTTTGATGCGTGCGTGGAGACCGTGCTGAACAACGGGCCAACTCTGGGGCAGGGTCACATGCGGTGGCAATTAAATGAAATCAACAAGCTGATCTGGCCCTCGCCGGCCGGCATTGGCATTATGGATCAGGCATTGTGGGACCAAACCGCCCAGATTTCTGTGGCAGGTGGCGTTATCCCGGAACTGCCCGGCGATGATGCATTCCGTACCGACCTGGCTGAAGCCGCGCACAAACTTCTGGATGGGGACGTTGTTGGCGACAGATGGAAAGCCATCGCGGTGGAAGTGACCCCCGGCGGCGAATAGAAATTAGCTTCGCTGTTCTGGTAGGGGGCAGGCATGCCTGCCCCCTACTATTCGTCAGCCTGGCGGCCGGTGCCGATCAGAGGGTGTTTCACCAGAAAAGACGCAATACCGCAAAAGCCATCAGGTAAATTATAATGCCCTTTGAGTATTGAGAAGATACATTAATAAAAGTTTTTTCCTAAATAACATTTGGGATCTTTAGGAATTGCCGTGGCATACCCCAATATGTAGTGGCGCACCCTTGTGGTTGCCCAAGGCAGGCACAAGACCTGCCGTTACATCACGGAAAATACCAAAGACCCTAACATTTGTATTGCGTATTGCGTATTATACTGAGATTAGTTTAAAAACGGAACTTTTAGGAAAAATGACATGTCATGCCCGAATGTGCCTGCGGTCGGGCATCCAGAGGGGTTTACAAGCGTGGATTCCCGCTAAAGACATGCGGGAATGACGCTTCAAAGTTCCGTTTTCATTCTGTTTTCAGTATAGCTCCTTCTTTGCGCAATACGCAATACGAAAATCGTTGGGCGAAAACTTTTCTGGAATGCTATAGCTACAAATCTAAAACAAATGATAAATTGAAGGAGGTATTTATGAGTCGCGTTGTAAAGGGAGCATTATTACAGGCCAGTTGGACCGGTAATAAGGACAGCATGATTGAAAAACATGTTGATTATGCCCGCAAGGCCGCCGAACAGGGGGCGCAGGTGATGTGCTTTCAGGAGCTGTTTTACGGCCCCTACTTCTGCCAGGTGCAGGATAGAAAATTTTACAGCTACACCGAAGCCATCCCCGATGGCCCCACCACCGAATTGATGCAAAAGCTGGCCGAAGAAACCAAAATGGTGTTAGTTGTGCCTATGTACGAAGAGGACGGCACCGGCATTTATTACAACACCGCCGCCGTCATCAATGCCGACGGCAGCTATCTGGGCAAATACCGCAAAACCCACATCCCGCAGATTGACGGCTTCTGGGAAAAATTTTACTTCCGCCCCGGAAACCTCGGGTATCCCGTATTTGATACCGCGGTAGGCAAAGTGGGCGTTTACATTTGCTACGATCGCCACTTCCCGGAGGGGGCGCGTATGCTGGGTTTAAATGGGGCCGAGATGGTTTTTATTCCCTCGGCCACCTCGCGCGGGTTGTCTCAGCATCTCTGGAAAATTGAGCAGACCAGCCACGCCATTGCCAACGGCTATTATGTGGGCACCATCAACCGGGTAGGCATCGAAAAAGAAATCGGGCCGAACGATTTCTACGGGCAGAGTTATTTCTGCACCCCCCGCGGCGAGTTTGTGGGCGATGTTGGGCACGCCTACGATGAAGAACTCATCATCCGCGATCTCGACCTCGACCTGATCAAGGAAGTGCGCCAAACCTGGCAATTTTATCGGGACCGCCGCCCCGATATGTACGATGAAATTACAGCCGCATAAAAAAGTTGAATGGTGGGTCAGGTTGGGTGGGTTAAGTGAGTTGGGTGACTGGTAGTCAAGCGGATGTCACCCAACTCGACAGCTTGTCTAACCCCCAACCCCCAACCCCTTTATTTTCAAAGGAGTTGTCACGATCCTGACGGCTCACCACCAAGAATAAAAATTGCCCTCACCC
>CAYWSS010000318.1:0-6942 GCA_964460505.1 uncultured Caldilineaceae bacterium
CACAAATCGGATGTGTGAAACATATGTTACACAGCCATACATTAGTAGACTATGTCGACTTTTATTACCCTGATCAGAAAAAACGGCTCGTCGGAGGGCAGCCACCACACTCCTTCTGCTCCGGCCAACCCGATGCCGGTTTTGGCCATGCGCTGCCGCTGCGCGGCAAAATTTGCCGGACCCACGGCCCGCTACGAAATTGAGCCAATGCCGTACGCGCCGCGCAGGGCTGCGCCCCGGTTAAACCGGGCGGCATCGTACATATCAATAGGAACGCGGGCCGGCTGCCCCAACACGGTTTGAGCCAGCCCTTCGCCAATGGTGGGAGCCAGCTTGAAGCCGTGGCCGCTAAAACCTGCCGCCACGTACAGCCCCTCATGTCCCGGCACCGGCCCGACCACCGGATTCCAGTCGGGGGTGATGTCGTAGGGGCCCGTCCAGCCGGCCATGACCCTGGCCTTGGCAAAGGCGGGCATCCGGCGCGAAATCAGGGCATCAATGCGGCTAATATGCTCCATCTCCACCGTGTCGGTCAGGGTGTCAGGATTTTTGATGGGGTCGCCATAATCACCGGTGCCGATCAACACAATGCCGCCGGTTTCGGGCCGAAAATAAAGCTTGTCGGGCGTAGTGAGGTCTTTGACAATGGCCCATTCGCGCCGGTAGGGCTGCTTGATTTTGAGCGTAATCACTTTGTGGCGGCTAATTTCGTAGGGAAATTTCAGCCCGGCCGTTTGAGCAATAAAGTTTGTCCACGGGCCGGCCGCCAGGATAACGGTGGTGCTCTCGAAGGTGCCGTTACTGGTTTCTACACTTTTGGTTGCCCCATTGAGTTTGAGGCCGCTCACCGCCGTATCGGTGTGGATGGTTACGCCCAGGTCTTGGGCGCGGGTGGCGTAGGCGGTGGTGGTCAGGTGCGGGTCGCAGTAGCCGGTCAGAGTGTCGTAGCCAATCACGTCGATGTCGTCAAGCTGAAGCAGAGGATGAATTTTCTGGGCCTGTTTGGCGGTCAGCACCTCGGTATCGATGCCATGCTCGTTTTGGGTACGGAATACTTGCAGCATCGGCTCGCGATGCTCCTCCGGCCCCAAAATGAGATAGCCGGTTTGAGTCCAGCCGCAATCGCCGCCAATAATTTCATCGAAATGGCTAAATATTTTCAGGCTTTCTACGGCATGCACCAGATTGGCCTTGATGGAGTAATGTGTGCGCACAATGGCGCACGATTTGGCCGTGCCCCCGGCGCAGACCGCCCCCCGCTCCAGCACCACCACATTTTTTGCGCCGTGTTTGGCCAGATTGTAGGCGATGCTGCACCCAAACAGGCCCCCGCCAACAACGATAATATCCGCAGTGTGATCTGTACTCATACCATCCTCCTTAAATTTAGTTGAATGAGTTAGGTGAGTTGAAAAAGTTGAAGAAGTGGTAGTGTCAAATATAGCGTGCAAACGAGTTGCCTCCCTCTAACGAATTTGTGGATAAGCAGCCGCTGTAAGTGAGGGATTGTTCAGCTTTTTGTTGCTGTCAATCCAGTTGCAAAAAGCAGGCAGAGAAATACAAATCGGGTGGTTATTTGTTCGGGCACTTAAAGAATGAACGTTATACAGTATTATAAGTAACCGTTCACCCCTCCCTCCAACCTCGACCACCATTAGGGAGTGCGGTCACCCTTGCGAGGGGGGAGGGTTTTGCGACTTTGCGTGAGGTAAAAGTGGTCAACATCTTATTGACCGCTACATTTTCCCTGCGACTTGGCGACCTTGCATCTTTGCGTTTAAACTGTTCAACATCTTCTTGACCCTTACCCTAAAAAAATAAAAACCCCCTGTAAGGGGTTTTTTGGCCGATTTTGAGTTCGACTTCTCTTTAGTACCCTCGACAGGATTCGAACCTGTGACCCTCGGTTTAGAAGACCGATGCTCTATCCACTGAGCTACGAGGGCTTGGACACGCTTCAAGAGCGATGTTGGCTTGTTAGTCAACTACAGTTAAGCTATCGTTCACTCCCACCCCCCTCAACGAGGGGAAGTTTAAAAGCCTCCCCTTGATTTCGGGGGGACGCGAAGCGGAGGGATGGGAACGATTACACAGTTAAAGCAGACCAATTATAATAATCTACCTGATTTGGGCAAAATTATGGGCTTAAAATAAGCCGCTATGTTGCGCTCTCGTTGGGAAAAACGCGCAGGATGCTTTCCAGTAAATCCTTTGGGCCAAAGGGCTTTGTAATATAGTCATCCACTTTGGCCACCTGCAACCCCAGAACCTTGTCGATACTTTGCGCCCGGGCTGTAACTACAATCACCGGGATTGTGGACATTTCTTTGTCTGCTTTCATCTGGCGATAAACTTCCCAACCATCAATATCAGGCATCATCAAATCTAACAGAACCAGGTCGGGTTTTTCTGTTTTGATAATATCAAGCCCTTGCGCTCCCCCAACGGCTCCCAACACCTCAAACCCTTCCCGTTCCAGCACAAGGCGGGTGAGGTCAATCATCTCAGCTTCATCTTCAATACAAAGGATACGTTTTTTATATGTCATAAAATATTTACACTTTTCCGAGTACTTTAGCCAGACTTTTTCTTAAATCTTCTGGAAGAAATGGTTTAGTCACGTAATCACTTACCCCCGCACGTTCGCGTGCAATTATTTCCTCAAATGAGCTATTTCGGGCGGTTACAATGATAACCGGAATATGCTTTAACCCGTTGTCAGCCCGCATTTTTTTGTATACCTCCCAGCCATCCATTTCCGGCATCATTACATCCAGCAACACTGCATCGGGCGGATTATTGTGCATAGCTTCCAACCCCTCGTGACCGCTGTTTGCGCCATCAACCTGAATATTTTGCGATTTTAAAATCAAACCAACCAGTTCAATAACGCCGGGTTCGTCGTCAATACATAAAATGCGTACACTATCGCTCATATTGTCCTCTGTTTAAGCATTGCGTTCCTTTTTTTGCTAATGCTTAAAGTGTTTAAGGAATTTGTGTTTACTTCTGGATTATTTACGAAAATGAAGTTTATTACCAGACAGCAAACGAATTTTGTTAGCGAAAATTGAACCGTAATTTGTTTACTGGCAGGCACAAAGAACTCTGTCATGAGTTTATCACAAGAGGAAAAAATGGCCATTTTCTATACCATTCCAGCCACTGGAATACCTCTTAACTAAATAGATGATACCTTACTTTATAACTTTTTGCAAAGGGAAATTTTGGCTAATTATGCCTTCTTTGATGTTTCCAGGATAATAGGGCACTTCTAAGATTATTAGTGATATCCCTGCCAATTTAGCCGATTAGGCCCATAGAACAACCCATTCCGAAATAAACCAACTGACGGTTCGCCTAATCCACTGATACTATTTGTACCACGGAAACCGCGCTGATTCTAACTGTTAACTGAACTTGCAGCCGGCACCGTTCTTTCATGCGCCCTGGCATAATTCGATGACCGTATTTGTCAATGAGATATCTAATCGGGATGGTTCTCTGGTAGTTTGCAGGATCGCTCTATAAAAAACATATTATCTGCCACGAATTACACTGATTTTTTATCTTTTGGGTCTTTGGTATTTTCTGTGGTGTAGCGGCAGGTCTTGTGCCTGCCTTGGGCAACCACAAGGATGCGCCACTACATATTGGGGTACGCCACGGCAATTCCTAAAGACCCTGTTTTTTTTATAGTGGTTCCGAATTAGTTGCAGAAGAAAAAAGTCGTATTTTCTGCGATTTTGCACAATATATAGGTAAAATCTATTCAAGAACATGCTATTTAGTAGCGTTGAAAACTACTTGAACTGCAACTAACCGGGAACCACTACAAAATTTTATTTTTTTGTGTTAATTCGTGCAATTCGTGGCAAATTCTTTACTTTGATCCTGCGAAATCCTGTAGAGCCATCGGGATTAGTGAATGTTTTTTGGTTGAGTAAACCGCAAACTTTTTTGTTGTTGCTCTACAATGAAAGCTCCCCACGCTCTCGACACCGAATCATATTCGTTTGCTTTGAGCATGCACCACTCGACCCACTCTTTTTCCAATTGGTTAAAATCCTGGTTCCAGTGCTTAAACCGTATTTCACTTCTCAATAGCTTTGCCATTTTCTTAAATCCTATCTGCTACCATTAACCAGTCCTGCCCTTATCATATAGGTGTGTTTAAAATGAGTTGGAGGGGAGGTGGAAATGGGGAGAACTACCCGCTGCGCGAAGCCCCCCGGCCGGCGGCGCTTTTCTACTCATTTTAGTCACACCTTTATCATAGTGCAAACGCTGTTTTGACGCAGTTGAATACATTGCAGGCAGGGTGTGACATGTGTAACAGTGGCTCTATGCTGTTTGTATCGCAAATTCGCGTGGTGTACAAAAATTTTCTTAACACAGAAGAAATACGAATTTACGAATATGCGACCCTGCGGCCTGCGACCTTTAATTTTTTGGTTGCGGCTGTGCTACGTTACGCAGTCATCTTGAGCCTTGTCTAAACTGCAAAATATTCCCCACGACTATGGCTACAATTACCAGCCCGGCCAGCCAGAGGCCAATCAAAAATGGACGGGGGCGATATTGAAAAGTAACGATGTGTTGCCCTGAGGGAACAAACACTGCCCGGACGATATAGTTTGCGCGGTGTATCGTTGCAGGTTGATTGTCTACGGTGGCTTGCCAACCCGGATAGTAGGTGTCAAGCAAGACCAGATACCCATCAGCAGGGGTGTTTACCTCGATTTCAACCCGCTGCGCGTGTTCGCTGATGATTTTTGCTAAACCGGGCGTGTCTGTTTCTTCCGGCTGCGGGATATTTTCTGGGGCCTCGATAACTACGGTTTGAGCAGGATTTACCAGGGTAGATTTAAAATACTCCAGCGCTGCCTCCGGTGATTCTACCCTGATGGCCTCGTGGGCCACAAAGGCGCGCGGTAGCGGGGCGGGGTTTTCGTAAACGTAGCCGGATGGGTCGCTGTAGGCCAGGGGAAAGGTGGCCGCAACGTCGGCCCCCATTTGCCCCTCTGTCAGCAGGTACCGCACGCCCGTTACCTGGATAACCTGCACCGGATGAGCCTCATCTAAAAAGGTGTCCGTTCTGGCCGGCATCAGCGATGACCCGTGCCCGCCGGCGCTCCGCACACGATATACGGATGGGAAATATTGCCCCAGATGGCTCACCGTCTTCTGTTCGCTGCCCATCCCCAACGGGAAAACACGCGCATCACCCACGTTGTCCAGCACGTACCGCCCGCTGCCCGAAAGTTGGTGCCACCAGTTATCGGGCCGGGTTGGGTTAACAGTTGTGCCGCCCGCCGCAATCAAATCGATGGAAAGCAGGGCAATTAGAATGATGCAGAAGGTCGTTTTACTGATTTTTTGGGCAGCAAATGTGGAAAATAGCAGGAGCGTAGCCACAACGTTGGTTATCAGCAGAAATGCCGGTGTGGTCAGCCACCAGAGTCCGCGTCCCAGCAGTATCCGTTCCTGATAAACCGGATTGATAGTGTAGCCGCGCTCATAGAAAGCAGCCAATAATTTTTGGTTGAGTTTGCTCCAACCGTCGGCCCAATCTGTTAGATTTTCCTGAAAAAACCAGGCTGCGCCTGTTGCTGCCAGCACTACGCCCCCGGCAATGGCTATCGCAGTAAATTGTTTGCGAGACAACCCCTTTTTCAGAATTGCCTGCAATCCGAACCCAGCCAGCACAGCCAAAGCCAAATTCGCCGCCATCAACCAGCGTGCCGGAATACGGAACAGTGCAAAACCCGGCAAATATTGAACGATATATTCGTACAGGGGCGTATATCTTCCCATAGCCAACAAGACACTGCCCAAAAGCAGCAACACAAAGTAGGGCATATCTTGTTTGTGGCGCTGAAGCGGGCTGAAGAAGACAAGCACCAGGGGAATAAAGCCAACGTACAAGAAATCTTCTTGAAAAGGGTCTCCGCCTTTAAAGCCGGTTACGTTGTTGCCAAACAGGCTGGGAAGTAACAAATTCAGCCACATTGCCGGTGGCAGCGAGTTTTCCGTAAGGAAACTGAATCCCCGTTCGGAAGATCGGGTTGAAAGCTGTTGAAGCTCCAGCGTCGACAGCCATTGCGGGGCAGCCAGCAACAATCCACTGGCCATTGCCCCGCCAATCAACAGAATTGTTTGCGCAGCGTATTTGGTATTTTTGTGGCGGGAATTGTCTTTTGCAAAGAAATCTGCGGCGACCCGGTACACAGCATAACTGCCAACAGTGACTGCGGAGTAAAACACAATTTGGGGCTGCGAGGTGTAAATTTGCATAGCCGGCGGGATGCCGGCCAATAGCGCTGTAAGCCAGATGCGCCGCCGCTCCACCTGAAGAAATCGATAAGATCAGGACTTGCATCAGCTTAAACCGCCGTGGAGAAGGCCCTTCAATAGATATCCCTATTCCCTGGTATGGGGCAGGTATGTCATTCGGCTCTATAAGCCTTCCTTCAATGTTAGCTAGGGCTATGGCTGCAAAAGCATCGGGAACTTTCACATCGACCGGAGAAGGCGGCTATCCGGATGAACTCATTCCTTATAGCTGCCATGTCATTACCCAGATAGCCACTGGATTGTTTGGAGTAAGAGAGGAGACAATAAAAAAAGCACAAATCGTTGAATTTAAATACGCCCAGGGTGCAAAACCCGGCCTAGGAGGGCATTTACTGGGAGACAAAAACACACCAGCAGTGGCGAAAAAGAGGGAAACTGTTCCCTGGACTTCTCTCTTCTCTCCCTTTCCTTTCCACAGCGTCTATTCAGTCGAAGACCACAAGAAGCATCTTGACTGGATATCGCATATCAACAGGACCACGCTTCTTTCATCCAAGGTTTCAACGCCAAACGATGTTGAGATGGTGGCGGTTGGTTCATACTGCGCAGGCTCGCACCTCGCGCACCTCGACGACGACGGCTTCC
>CAYWSS010000319.1:0-6929 GCA_964460505.1 uncultured Caldilineaceae bacterium
ACTCCACTGGCTGCGGCGCTGTGGAAACTTTATCGCCGCCATGAGGAACCACTCCCGTGGGATACCGGCAGCGATTTTCCATGGAATGACCCGGAATTTGGCCGGCGAACGCTGGCAGAGCATCTGGATGAATCTCACGGGGCAGCCTCGCGCACATCCAGAGAGCGAACGTTGCAAATTACCTGGCTGTGGAAAAAACTTAAGTTGCGCGCCGGCGCAACGGTATTTGATGCCACCTGTGGCCCCGGTTTGTACGCGGTGGCCCTGGCGGAAAAAGGTTGCACGCTAACCGGCATCGACATTAATCCGGCCTCAATTATCCATGCCAAAACGTTGGCGCAGCAACGCAATGTTGATGCAAATTGCACATTCATTCAGCAGGATATCCGGCAGACGGCTGTGGTTGAGGCCCAATTTGATGCGGCGTTATTGCTGTACGAGCAACTCGCTGTTTTTTCCAGACCCGAGGCGCAACAGTTGCTGGCCAACATTGCCAAAGCCTTAAAGCCGGGCGGCAGGTTGTGTGTTGAACTATTGGACCAGCACTTTGTGGATAAAAAGGACAGCAGTTGGTGGTTTACGGACGATACCGGCCTGTGGGGCGACGCTCCGTTTTTGCATCTGGGCGAACGTATTTGGGATGACGAAGCCGAAGCCTCGGTTGAGCGCTATCACATTCTGCATCTCGAAAGTGGGGAGATGAAGCAGTACACCCTGTTCGACCAGACCTATTCGACTCAGGCCATGGTAGAAATGATGGAGCAAGCCGGGTTTGCTTCTATCCAGACCTACCCTAATTGGGCCGGCACGCCCCTGTACGACGCTCAGGAATGGGTGATTTACATTGCCGAAAAATGAAAAAACAGGATCGCAAAGTTGCAGGGTTAGTGATTTGTGACCCTGCAACCCTGCGACCTTGAGATTCACTACCGGACACTTTTTAACAAAACCAGAATTCTTATCGCGAATGGCGCGAATAGGCGAATTTATCGAATATTTTTTTCTAAATTTTTAATAATATTTGCGCTATTCGCCCATTCGCGTTATTCGCAATTAAAAATGTCCGGCAGAGAACCTTGAGACAGGTGACCGAATGAAAGCAAAATACGTACACACCAACATTGTTGCTAAAGATTGGCAGCGATTGGCCGGTTTCTACACCGAACTGTTCGGCTGCGCGTTTGTGCCTCCGGAGCGCGACTACCGGGGGCAAAAACTGGATGCCGGGACCGGACTGCGGGACACGCGCGTGCGTGGGGTTCATCTGCGGCTGCCGGGGTATGATGAAAACGGCCCGACGATTGAAATTTACAGTTACAACAGGTTGGAGCCTCGCCCGGAGACGGCCATCAACCGGCCCGGGTTTGGGCATATTGCCTTTGAAGTTGACAATGTGGAAGCGGCCTATAACGAAGTAGTGCAACATGGCGGCCAACCGGTGGGCAAAATTGTCACCCTTACCACAAAAGCAGGAACCAGGGTAACATGGTGTTACATGACCGACCCCGAAGGTAACGTTATCGAGCTTCAATCCTGGGCATAAAGTGCCTGGTAGCGGTTGATGAGTTCGCGGATGGTGATTTCCGGTAAATTGCGCATTGTTTATTCGCCCCCCGGATTTCGTTTGGCTTCTTCCCAATCCTTTAAAAACTCGGCAGTGTGGTGGGATGTGTGTAAGTAGGCAAAGCGGGCCACCTCGCTGCCCAAATCTACCAGCCGTGTTTCCAGGCCGCTGTCCTTAATCTGTTCCGACTTATCGAACACACGCCAGGCCTGTGGAATGGAAACCTGGTTGGGCACCACCCAGGCTCGCAGCGAACGTCCCACATTTCGCAATCCATTTAACGAATTGATAGCGCCCGTACTGCCCCCGGCCACGCCCAGCAGACCAATCACTTTACCCTGAAACTGTTGAAAGCCCATCAAGTCCAGAGCGTTTTTCAGGACGCCGCTGTAGCCACTGTGATATTCCGGGGTTCCCAAAATGATACCCTGCGCTTGCTCAACGTTTTGCCGCAACCTGTAAACATCATCGGGGTAATGCCCTTCTTCACTAATGCCGTCACAAAACACAAGATTGTAATCATTCAAATCTATCATCTGCACGTTGGCGCCGGTTTCCCGGGCGCCCCGCAGAGCGATATTCAAAGCCATTTTGGTTTTACTTTCGGGATGCAAGCTGCCACATATTGCCACAACACGAACCTGTGATTCCTGATTGTTCATTTATCTTTCCTCTCTATTGATTTTCTCTTTTCGATTTTACCTTGCAAGCGGGCCAGACGATGTTTCAGTTCGCCCAGCCATTTCCGATGCTCGGCGCGGGAGGCTGTGGGCCGGTTAACAATATTGAGCGCGGCCTCGGTCCAGCGCGCGGCCTTATCAAAATCTTTCTGCCTGTGCTCGTAATATTTGGCCAGTTCAACGTGCGCGTAAATCTGTCGGCCGGCAGCGGCTTGTTGCCACACCTCAATCGCCGCCCCCCAATTTCCCCGCCGCTTCTCCAAAAAGGAGAGACGATTCCGGGCAATCCGGTAATGCTCCTCCGGCAAATCGTTTCGCTCCAGCCCCGTGATGAACAATCGCGCGGCAGCATCCGGTTGGCCGATGGCTTCCAGCAGCTTGCCGATGGCAATCAGGTCCAGCGCGTGCTCAACCGCTTTGCCCAGCGGGTCTTCGAGCATTTGCGCCATCTGGTTGAGCAGGGCCGCCATCGCCGCCACATCCAACCGGTTGTGATAAAAGACACTCTTTAGCGGACGCGCATCTCCGCCGCGTAAATAGTCAAAATAAATCTGGGGGATGAGAAAGCCGGGCACATCTTCTTCGCTGCGCTTTGCCAGCAAAATGTCAGTCTCCAAATCCCCCAGGCGGCGACTGGGCAAGCGGTCTCGCCACAAGCGGCGGGCCAGCGGCAACAAATCAAGATGAGCCAGCGCCGGCAGCGGCGATTTCATCCCGTTGAGGGTGTAGCGGCTGTTCAGCAACGGCCCATCAAATGATTTGCCGTTAAAAGTGACCAGCGCCCGGCATGGCTGCAAAAACCCGGTCAGGGCCGAAAGTTGGGCCGGCTCTTCCGCAGGGTCCCGCATAAAAAACTGGGCCAGATGGAAGGTGTCGCCTTCAAAGCGGGCCACCCCAATTAAAAAGGCGTAAGTTCCCGTGCCGCCGGCCAGCCCGGTGGTTTCCGTATCGAGAAAGGCGAATTGCTCCGGCAGATAACCGGTTAACCGCGTTTCCCGCGCCCAGGCCGCAATGGTATCCAGCGGCGCTTCCGGCCACAGGCCAACCCGCCCGTGCCGGTATTCGCTTGAAAATGCGGTTTCGGAGACAAACACGTTGCCGGCGGGCAGCAATTGCAATTGGCCGGAAACCACCTGCTCAATGGGATAATCCGCCGGCATTTGGCGGCGTGGTTGGGGCGAAAGATTGCGGGCGCCAACCTGCACCCCCATCGATTTGAGTTTGTCTGATAAGCTCAATGGCATTAGCCCAAAACCTCCAACAGGGCCAGCGTTTCGCGCTTGCCGCCCACCCCGTTCTCTCCCGCCGGGCCAATGCAGGAGGGGCAGCCTTCCGGGCAGGGGCAGGCCGCCACCAACTGGTGGGCGTGTGTAATCAGCTTTTGATGCAGTTCAAACAGGCGTTCACTAAAGCCGATGCCGGCGGGTACCATGTCGTAAATGACAATGGCGGGCCGGCCGTCGGCCAGCGGCGACTCCGGGTCGGCGTGAAGGCCAACGTCGTGGGTATCGCACATCAAAAAGAGCGGGGCCAGATGCCCCAGCGCCGTCGCCAGGCCGCTCAATCCGCTGCGCATGCGGACGGTGGTTTCTGCCCGGCGATGGCAGGCCCGGCAGAGCGTGATCAGATTGGAGAGCTGATTGGCCTGCCGGTAGCTGCCGAAGGTGCGGAACGGCGTGGCGTGGTGCACGTCGTGCCGGCGACCCATCTCCGGCGTGCCGCACATCTGGCAGCGATACCCGTCGCGGGCGCGGGCCTGTTTTCGCTGCTCCTGCCAGTTTGGCCCGTAATCGTTAGGGTCGTTACTCCACAAGCCCTGTTTGCGCAGGTGGGCGACCGTTTCCGGGGCGACCGTTAGCCAGTAGCCGGTGGTGTGCAGGTCGCCGGGCGGTAAATCAACCTCGCCGCCGCCCAATCTTTCGCGCGTATACCAGTGTACCACATTGTACCCAACAACCTGCGTGGTGACTAAAATGTCGCCGTGATTTTTGGCGCCGCCCGGCACATGGCTCTGCGTTTTTTGCTTGATGAGCGAAACGGTGTTGTTGCGAATTGGCTCGGTGTAGTAGTTCACGTTGACGGGATGCAGGTGGGCCACCTGCTGCTCCAAATCCAGCGACTGCACCTGATAGCCCTGCCCTTCGTGCAAATAAATGGCTTTGGGATGCACCATCCACGGCGCGCTGGCAGCATCCACCTCGCCGATGGTGGTCCACTGCTCGGCGTCATCTCCGGTCAGGAGGCGCACCTTGCTGGGCGAGGTGCTGCGCAGCGACACCTGCCCGGCGGGGTAGCGGTCAGCCATCCAGAAAAATTTCTGGCCGTTGAGGTGAAGATCGCCGCTTTCCTGCAAAAATTCCAGAAATTCCGCCAGTTGGGGCTGCGACACCCGGCCAAACGGTTTGCCCCGTTGAAACGGCAGCTCGAAGGCGGCGCAGCGCAAATGTTGCAGCAGAATCAGCAGATTGTCCGGATTGATGAGTGCCTGCTCCGGCGGGCGCTCGAAAAAGTAAGCGGGGTGCCGGGCCAAAAATTGGTCGAGCGGGCTGGGTGAGGTAATCAGCAGCGCCAGCGAGGTATCGTCGGTGCGGCCCGCGCGTCCGGCCTGTTGCCAGGTGCCGGCAATGGTGCCGGGATAGCCGGTGAGCACCGCGGCCCCCATGCTGCCAATGTCGATGCCCAGTTCCAGAGCGCTGGTGGCCACCACGGCTTGCACTTTGCCACTGCGCAGCCCGCGTTCGATTTCGCGGCGTTGGCGGGGCAGGTAGCCGCTGCGGTAGGCGCGGATGGTGGGAGTGGGTGCGGAGGCGCTGGGGTGCGGGGGCGCAGGGGAGAAGTTGGTGGCCGGGGCGGTGCCGGCAAATTTGCGCAGGTGGGTCAGCAGGATTTCTACGGTGCGGCGGGTGCGGGCAAACACCAGGGTTTGCACGTTTTGATGCAGGAGTTCCTGGGTCAGGCGGATGCTTTCCTGCAAAGTGCTGCGCCGCAGGCCCAGATTCTTGTCGATGATGGGCGGGTTGTAAATAAGAAAATGTTTGGTGCCCCTGGCCGCGCCGTCGTTATCCACCAGCGCGGTTGGTTCTTCAATGAGGCGTTCGGCGAAGGCGGCGGGGTTGGCGATGGTGGCTGAGGTGAGGATAAATTGTGGGGCCGCGCCGTAAAATCGAGACACCCGCTTGAGGCGGCGCAGCACGTTGGCCACGTGTGAGCCGAACACCCCGCGATACACGTGCATTTCGTCGATGACCACAAACCGGAGGTTGCTGAAAAATTCAGCCCAGCGGGTGTGATGGGGCAGCACGCCGGTGTGCAGCATATCCGGGTTGCTCAAAATAATCCGCGCCTTGCTGCGAATGGAGGGACGCATATTGACCGGCGTATCGCCATCATACGTAGCCGCCACCAGCGGATTATTTTTTGTTAATTGTTCATTAAAAATTGTTAATTGATTCCTCTGGTCGTGCGCCAGCGCCTTGGCCGGGAAGAGATACAGCGCCCGCGCATCGGGATTGTGCAGAAGATTTTGCAGCACCGGTAAATTGTAGCACAGCGTTTTTCCGCTGGCGGTACCGGTCACAATCACCGGATGCTGCCCGGCCCGGATATGTTCCCAGGCGGCAGCCTGATGGCTGTACAGCGCCTCGATTCCCTGCGCCCGGAGTGTGCCGGCCAGGGCCGGGTGCAGGTCTGCGGGCAGGGGTGATGTTTTGGCCGGGTGACCGGGAAAGGTTTTCCAGGCGGCAATGTTGTTTTTAATTGTGGGGGTGTTTTGCCAGGTATCAAGCAAATCTGTCAGCACCATAGTTGGCTGTATGATACTCCAGGAATTGCCAAATCAGAAACCATTGCGTATCGTCTTTATTCAACCGGCGGATTTGCAGGGCGTCACCAATTAAGATCAGGCCGCCAACAAATGCTCACACTGCGCCGGTAAAGTATACAATTGGTCCACGTTCCAGGGGGGGCGATAACCAGGGCCGGCCCCAGAATAATCTCAAAAATGTTGAGCAGCGCCCCTGATACGGTTCTCTGCCTGATATGACCGTGCTCCTTTTTGAAACCATCAAAGATGTGGAGAATTCCGGTCAGGAGAATTACCAGTCTCAGGATGACAAACACGGTGGTTTCAGCCCCCAACCACCCCGCTATAAATGTCCGGTTCAGCATGACCAGCCCGGCCAAAACCCCAACGATGCCGGCCAACAAGGGCAACCTCCTGGAACGTTCACCGGCAAGGCCCCAGCGCAAACTGATGAGCCGCTGCTAAGCCAGAAGAGCCCCATAAAATTGCCCAGGAACCAGCGCGTTTTGTCCGGCCAAAAGAACAAAACGGTTCCCAGGCTGATTGCCAAAACCCCTCTGAATAACATTACCCAAAACGCCATTTTGCCGCCTATGGACAGATACTATAGTTTTTCAGAAAATAATTTTGACTCGTAGCCGCCGCATCCCTATGCGGTGGCGGGTCGGGCAGGGATGCCCACCCTATGGATACAAAATGTTTATTTGAGCATCTACAGGAGTTTTCCATTGACATAAAGTTTGGGATTAAAAGCCAAAAATTTAACTTTTTGCGCCAACTAAGGTAATGAGCAAAGTATTTAATTCTATCATTCTGCTAATTCTGTTCTGGCTCTTTAGGAATTGCCGTGGCGCACCCTTGTGGTTGCCCAAGGCAGGCACAA
>CAYWSS010000320.1:0-6923 GCA_964460505.1 uncultured Caldilineaceae bacterium
TGATACTGCCGGTGAAATTTCAACCGATATTTTTGGCAACCCCCTCTGCACCACCTACCATCCCGCCACGGGGGCAGTCACCGGGCAGACCGATTGTTTGCACAGTGATGCCAACGGCGATATTGTGGTTCCTAATGTGGGGCCGCTCCGCTACGACGTAATCGTTATCCCACCCGATAATTTTGACTGGATCGAAACCACCACGCTGGAAGGCTCGCCCAGTTGGGATACCTGGCTGGCCGAAGGCGGCACCGGCCTGGATAACGAATTTGTGGTGGCCGGCGAACCCTTTCCCTGGACCATTTTTGGCTTTACCCGCCCCACCAACACCCTGGCCGGCGGCACCGGCGGCGTGAAAGGAACCCTGGTTTCCGCCTCGGTGTACCTGCCCCAAACCGGCGCCTTGCCCTACTACGGCGATATCTGGAGAGGGTTCAACGGAACCAAGATTACCGGCCCCATCACCGACGGCTGGATAGCCCTGTCTGACCTGCAAAATGGCGATACGGCCGTGTACGTGGGGCAGGCCGGCTCAGATGGCACCTTCAAGATTAACGACGTGCCGGATGGTAACTATCTTTTTACCTGGTGGGATAACAACCTTCACCATATTCTGGATTGGATACAGGTGACGGTCTCAAACGGCGAAATGTACGATATGGGCACCCCAATGCTTACCGGCTGGTTCACCAAGGTAGAGGGCTACGTTTTTAACGACCTCAATATAAACGGTGTGAGGGACCCCGGCGAGCCCGGCCTGGGCTTATTCCCGGTGGTTTTGCGAGACCGGGACAACAGCGAAATTGACCGCATGTCCATTGCCGTCACCACCGACCCCACCGGCTACTATGTATTTGAAAAAGCCTATCCTATGAATTCCTGGATGGTATTAGAAGCCTACAACGACCGCTACTACACCACTGGCGTTACCTACCAGGTTGAAAACCAGCCCGCCCCCACCACAGTGCCGGGTAACGGCGTAGATGTAGGGCTAATGCCTGTACTGGGCCAGTCGGCCCGGCTGGATTGGGGCGTACACGGGTATGATGCAGCCGGCACTCAGGGTGGCCTCAGAAACGGGGGTATCGCCGGTTCGGTCTTTTATGATACCACCCGCGCCGAATATGACGCTCGCTATCAGGGCGCAGAACCGTGGGCGCCGGGTATCCCCGGGCTTACAATGAACCTCTACGCCACGGTTCCGTGTGACACCAACTCCAGCACCCTCTGTGATGAACGCGGTGACTACGAACTGGAGTTGGATGGTTCTTACAAAAAAGGGCAGCTACTGAACACCACCACCACCGAAACGTGGAAACACCCCGGTGGCTGTGTTGCCCGCGACGCCAACGGTAACCCGTTGCGCTACCCGGAAGATCAGCAACTGTTTTACAACCCCGAAACTCCCAACTCCGAATACCGCTGTATTGAAGCGCCCATGATGGGTACCCAAATTCAAAACGGCTTTGCCGCTCTGGATGGTAACTGGGGCTTTGGTGATGGCTGTTTTGGAGACGGCGGCGCAATAGGAGAAGGTCTTTGCGCAGACAAAACTGAACCACTGCCTTTGCCCGCCGCTGAATACCTGGTTGAAGTTGCTATCCCCACCGACGACATTTTTGGCCGCGACATTTACAAAGTGGTTGGCGAGGAAGACATCAACGTCTTTGGCGGCGACCTCTATGAGCAGGTTGACGTGGCCATTCCGCCGTCAGCTTGCGCCGGTGCGCTGCGCACGGTTGACGTGGCCGGTACCGGAACCCAAGACAACTATCCGGCAGTTACCTTGCCCAATGGTGTCCAGGTGCCTGTTTCAACGCCGGTGATCAACCCCAGCTTTGCCGCGGAAGATGGCGGCGGCCCCTTCGAAGGCACCATTCGCCCGCGGTGCAATACCAAACTGGTAACCGTAAGCAACGGGCGGTCGATTGCCCCTACCTTCACCCTTTTCACCGACGTGCTCATTCCCGGCAAGTGGAAAGGCTACATTATCGATGACCTGACCATTTCCACCAATCCGCTGGATATGTCTTTTGGTGAAAAGGCTGGTATTCCCCATTCACCCATCGGCGTTTACGATTGGAGCAACCGGCTGATTACCACCATTACTTCCGACCCCAACGGCGTGTACGAAGTGTTGCTGCCGTCAACCTACACAATCAACGCCCCGTCGCCGTCCGGCGTCTTCCCCAGCATGTACTATATTTTGGGCAACGACCCTGGCCAGCCCGGCCAGCCCAACCTCAACTACAATCCACAGTTTCGCACCATTGGCGCCACCTTTGAAATTTACCCCGGCCTGATTGTTCCGTCAGACCTGGCTCCCACCCAGATTGTGCCCGGCGTGCTGGCTGCCGGTTCGGCATTTAGCGCGCCGCCGCAGTGTACTCTCAACGACCCGGCCGGTACAGCAACCACACCGGAACTGTTCGCGGTTTCGCAGCCTTTTGCGGATGTGAGCGGCGAAGTTGACCAAATCTTCACCATTAAAGGCCAGGGTTTTGGTGCTGGGGGCGCCGGCAGCCAGGTTACGCTGGATACGCCGGATGGCCCCATGGTTCTGCCAACCAATTTCTGGACCAATACCCAAATCGAGGTGGCAGTACCCGGCAACACTCCATCCGGCCCGTACCAGTTGGAAATTACGGCCGATAACGGCAACACCTCCGTAAACGGGCTTACCTTCCACGTGTTAGACAACACCGGCTACAACCCACCTGTGTTTGAGGTTGGCCCCGGCAGAACTTACGCCACCATTCAAGCCGGCATTGATGCTGCGGCCAACAGCAACGGCCTGGTGGTAATTTACCCGGATACGCCTGCTCAGTGGAACCCCACCGGCATCTACTACGAAAACGTCGCCATCTACTCGCCGGTAAAGTTGCAGGGTGTTGGCCCCGGCGGCGGGTATCCCGACAAAACTGCCGTGCCTGGCTCGGTCATTGACGGCCGTGGCGTGGCCGGCGATACCGGCTACGCCGGCCAGTGGCGCACTATGATCATGGGCCTTGACTGGGACGGCAATCAGGCCGCTTACGAAGGGCCGGTAGTTTACGTGCTGGCTGAAGACGGCGAGTTTACCGCCGCGTTCAAGGCCGGCCTTGATGGCCTGCGCATTCAGGGCGGCGATCAACAGGGTTTCCCCAACAACCTGACCCCGGCAGACCCCACCCAAAAAGAATTTGCGGCAGTGCAGGGCGGTGGCATTTTTGCTAACAGCTACGTTCAGCACCTGCAAATCACCAACAATATTATGGAAAGCAACGGCGGAGCCTACGCCAGCGCTATTCGGTTGGGCACGCCACATCTGGCCGGCCCGCTTAACGATAACCAGAACGACTTTGTAACTATTGCTCACAACCGCATTCTGGCCAACGGCGGCACCAACCTGGCCGGCGCCATTGGTATCTTCTCCGGCGCCGAAGGCTACGAAGTGGCCCACAACGACATCTGCGGCAACTTCTCAGCCGAATATGGCGGTGGTATCAGCCACTACGGCCTTAGCCCCAACGGCAAAATCCACGACAACCGCATCTACTTCAACCGCTCCTATGACGAAGGCGGCGGGATCATGATTGCCGGCGAACTCCCGGCCAACCCCGCCACCCTGTCGCCCGGCGCCGGCCCGGTAGATATCTACAACAACCTGATCCAGGCTAACCTGGGTAACGATGACGGCGGTGGCCTGCGCTTCCTGATGGCCAACAACTTCCCGTTTAACGTTTATAACAACATCATCGTCAACAACGTTTCAACCCACGAAGGTGGCGGCGTGGCCCTGAACGACACCCCGAACGTGAACTTCTTTAACAACACCGTCATGAAAAACATCACCACTGCCACCGCCATGACCAGCAACGGCCAGCCGGCCCCGTCCGGCCTGTCCACCTCGGCCAACAGCACGCTGCTGCAAGACACGCTGGATGCCGGCGCGCCAAACTGGAGTGACCCGCTGCTGTTCAACAACATCTTCTGGGATAACCGGGCCGGCAGCTTCTCCGGCGCCACCGTAGGCGGCATTGGCCTGCCCGGCGACACCGGCGCAATTAACCGCTGGGATATGGGCGTGGCCGATGGCACCGGTTTGCTGTTACCCACCAGTACGTTGATGCAAGAAGATTATGGCACAGTTCCGGATCCCAACAACAGCAACATATTCAATGACCCGCAGGTCCAGGCGGCCTACGATACCTCAGTGCAGGTGGCGCCGTGGCGTGGCAATCCCCGTTTTGTGGATATTATGATGGTCACCACTGAATCCACCCCTAACCTGCTGGGTAACTACCACTTGCAGGATATGTCGCCGGCCAAGGATAAAGGCGTATACATCAAGGATTTGGTGAAAGCCCCGAAGTTTGACATTGACAACGATATGCGCCCCCGCTCACTGGAAAACCCGGCCGACCTGGGCGCCGACGAAGACGGCGGCCCGCTGCCGCCCACTATCCTGTTGCACTTCTCAACTCTGGGTAATACCTCAATTCCGGGTGTGAACAATGGTGACGATGCCGACGTCTACACCTGGGGCGGTGAATTCTTTGGCCGGGAATTCGATCCCTCACAATCTTTCAACAACTGGCCCGGCAATGCCGATATTGATGCCCTGATGGTAGACACCACCACCGGCAATCTCTACATGTCCTTCTTCCGCAACGGTGGCACCGATCTCCCGGGTCTGGATGATGTTCAGGATGAGGATGTAGTGATGGTGCCCTACAATTCAACCGCCGGCTCGTACGACTCACCCCAAATGTACTTTGACGGCAGTGCCTGCGGCCTGGATCAGGGTAATCAAACCCAGCGAAACCGGTTGGATATTGACGCTATCGACATCATCGACATCGGCTTGACCACCGAAATCCTTTACTTCTCCACGCGTGGCACCCAATCTTTCAACACAACGACCGGCGGCCCGTACCACCGGAGCAGCATCTACAGTTGGGATGGCACCAGTTGCGCCCGCGTGTTTGATGCCAACCCCCTTAGCGCCGCCAACATCGATGGCCTGACCTATATTGATGCCGACACCTTCTATGCTTCCTTTGCTAACGGTCAGGTGCCCAATATGGCAGACCCCTTTACAGGGGCCATTCAGGACGAAGACATTGTGCTGTACGACAACGGGCTTTGGCTGCTGCACTTTGACGGCACGGCTAAAGGACTTACCAGCAATAGCCGGGACCTAGATGCTATCTCAGTGCCGGCCGGCGTGCCGATGATTGTCGGCCAGCGCGCGTTGAATGCCGGCTTAAGTAATATCTACTACCTCCCCATAATTATCAAGGCACCCTGACCAAAACGCTTTTGGTTATACCCGGGCCTGCCGGGCTACCAAACTCAGAGGCCCGGGCCGGTTGGCACTGTTTATTGCCGGCCCAGACAAAAAATGACTGTACCGGTTTAGAAACTTGGAGACTAAGATGCAAAAGAAAATAACCCGAAGAAATTTTTTGAAATTGACCGGGAGTACTTTGGTAGCCACCGCAGGTTCCTACGGGCTGGCCAATTACCTGCACGATGTGTTGTGGCCGGTGCAGGCCAAGGTAGCCGGCCTGGCCGATTTGCCTCCCGCCCAAATTTGCGGCCCGCCCCAATCAATTGATGCGCTTCTGGTTGATATTGCCAACGCGCAAGGGCCGGAGCCTAACCTGACTTTTGCCGGCACCGACGGCTGGATATCCATTCCGCCCGCAGCTGGCATGGCTCCTTTTCACCCCGACCCGGCGGCGCCGGATCCCTTCAACACCTATATCTTTGGCTTTACCAATTTAACCGGCATTCAATCTGGTGAGATTGAGAGCCAAAAAATGCAAAGCCTGTATCCGGCGCCAATGTTCTGGTTCAAGCAAGATCAGGAATTTAGGGTACGGCTAACCAACCTGGGGTTGGCCCAGCGACCAGACCTGGTTGATGAGCACACCATCCATTTTCATGGCAGGAAGAATGTAATCCCCTTCTTTGACGGTGAGCCAACCACGTCCATTGCCGTACCCATTGGCCGCTTCTTTACCTACGTTTTCAAAACTTCCAACCCAGGCACGTACATGTACCACTGCCACGTAGAAGAAGTGGAGCACGTTCATTTGGGTATGACCGGCATGGTCTTTGTAACGCCGTTGCAAAATGAACAAAACAGAACCGACCTTTACCCCAGCGGCAAGTTTGCTTACAACTGCGGCGATGGCTCCACCGGCTACGACCGCGAGTTTCCCCTGTTGTTAACGGAGGTCTGGGCCGAAGCCCACTGGGATTTTGCTCACACCCAGTTGCCGGAGTGGAGCGACTACAAGCCTGATTATTATCTGCTCAACGGCCGGGTTTATCCCGACACGCTGGCACCCAACGCCTTTGTTGACCCCGCAAATCAGCCGAGAAATGGAAATGGCACTGACACCGTGCCACCCGCCGGCCGGCCGGATTTAAAACACCAGCCCTACTCATCATTGGTAACGTGTAACGAAGGCGAGCGGGTGCTGCTGCGTTTTGCCAACCTGGGCTTTGAACCGCAAACTATGAGCCTGGCCGGCATCAAGATGCGGGTGGTGGGTAAAGACGCCACCTTGCTGCGCAACCGCGCTGATGAGAACCTGAGCTATATGACCGACACCATTTCAATTGGCGCCGGTGAAAGCTATGACGTAATCTTTGAGGCCCCAGACTACATTGGGCCAGGCAGTTATAACACCTACCTGCTGTACAATCGCAACTACAACAGCGGCCAAAAGACCGAAATTCGGGTTTATCCCGGTAGTAACCCTTTGGATCCCCAAACCGAACCGAATACCTAGCTCAGTGGATCAATTTTCAAGGAGCCAGCATCCTCAGATGCGGCTCCGTTCGGCATCTGAGGATGCCTCACTCCTCAAATTTAGATCCACTGACTCTGTGAATCACTTGTGAGAAGGAGCACAACAAGATAGGTA
>CAYWSS010000321.1:0-6903 GCA_964460505.1 uncultured Caldilineaceae bacterium
GTACGCCATATGTTGCCGGCCCCAATTGGGTAAGTTATTTACGCACCATTCCTTAAAAATGAACAATTGCTAATTGCTAATTGTCAATTATTAATTGAATAGATATAATGGGCGTCGTCCGGTTTTGGATGACGCTTTTATTTAGGTAAGGTTTTCTCCTTTTTCCCCAACACAGCACGCATAATTACGGAGTAAAAATGTCTGATATCCAAGCAAGGTTGAGTGAACTGAGAGAAAAAATCAATTACCACAGTTATCGCTATCACACCCTTGACGACCCCCTTGTCAGCGATACCGAATACGACCAACTGATGAATGAGTTGCGTCAATTAGAGGCATCGCATCCCAATTTGGTCGCGCCCGATTCCCCCACCCAACGGGTGGGCGCCGAGCCGCTGGACACCTTTGAAAAGGTTAACCACCCCATCCCGATGACCAGCCTGGGCAACGCCTTTAATGATGAAGATATGCACAACTGGCTGGCCCGGATAGAACGCCTGCTCCCCGAAGGTGTCACCGGGGTTGGCCTGGAATTTGTGGTGGAACCCAAAATTGATGGCCTGGCCATCGCCCTCACCTACAAAAATGGACTGCTGGTGCAGGGAGCCACCCGCGGCAACGGTGTAGTGGGCGAAAACGTTACGGCCAATGTGCGCACCATCAACAGCATCCCCCTGCGCATTCCAACCGGCAGCGCCGGCCCACCTGCGCCGGCCCGGGTAGAAGTGCGCGGCGAAGTTTACATGCCCCTTGCCGATTTCAATCAATTTAATCAGGAGCAGCTCAAAAAAGAGGGGAAAATCTACGCCAACCCACGCAACTTTGCGGCCGGGTCGCTGCGGCAGCTAGACAGCAAAATAACCGCCCAACGGCCGCTGGCATTCTTTGCCTACGCCATCGGCTACGTGGATGGCGCCGGCATCACCACTCAAAAAGATACGTTGGATTTTTTGGGGCAGCAGGGCTTTCCCATCAATCCGGATATTTTGCACACCGGCAGTTTTCAGGAAGCTATCGATTTTATTCACGCCTGGATGAAACGGCGCGAAACGCTGCCCTACGACGCCGACGGCGCAGTGATTAAAATCAACAGTTTTGCCCTGCAAGAGCATTTGGGGGTGGTGGGCAACGCCCCCCGATGGGCCATCGCTTATAAGTTTCCGGCCCGCGAGGCGACCACCAAACTTCTAAAAATAGAAGGTAACGTGGGCCGCACCGGCCAGATTACGCCTTATGCGGTTCTGGAGCCGGTTAACATTGGCGGAGTCATCGTGCGGCAGGCCAGCCTGCACAACTACGATGATCTGGCCAAAAAAGATATCCGCGAGGGCGACACGGTGGTTGTTAAACGCGCCGGAGACGTTATTCCGCAGGTGGTCAAACCCATTCTCGGCTTGCGCCCGCCCGGTGGCCGGCCGCCCCAACCTCCGGCCCAGTGCCCGGTTTGCGGCGAGCCGGCCACCCGCCTGGGTGATGATGTAGCCCTGTTTTGCATCAACCCCAGTTGCCCGGCCCAACTGGTGCGGCAAGTGGAATATTTTGTTTCTCGCGGGGCCATGGATATTGATGGCTTTGGCATTAAAATTGGCGAGCAACTGGTGCAACAAGGGTTGCTCAAAGATATTGCCGACATCTACTTTATCACTCGTGAGCAACTGATGGAAATGGAAGGTTTTGCCGACAAAAAGGTTGATAACCTGCTGCAGGCTATTGAGGCCGGCAAACAGCAGCCATTTGCCCGGTTCTTGACCGCGCTGGGGATCCGGCACGTGGGCAGCGTGGTGGCCAAATTGGTTGTCAATGCTTTCCCCGCCATCGACGTGCTCAGCGGAGCCTCGCAGGAGGAATTGGAAGCCATTGAGGGTGTTGGCCCTCGCATTGCAGAATCTCTGGTGGCATGGTTCAGTCGCCCGGCCAACCAGTCGCTCATCGAAAAATTTCGGCAGGCCGGCATCACGCTGGAAACGAAAATTGCGCCGGCAGATGACAGTCAGGCGCAGCCGTTGGCCGAAATGACCTTTGTTGTCACCGGAACCTTGCCCACCTGGAGTAGAGACGAGGCGAAGAGTTTTATTGAGCAGCACGGCGGCAAAGTAACGGGCAGCGTTTCCAAAAAAACAAATTATCTGGTTGTGGGCGAAAAAGCCGGCAGCAAGTTGGCCAAGGCCCAATTGTTGGGCATCCCCACGCTTACTGAAGACCAGCTAAAAAACATGGTTTAGTGTACTGTGGCATTAATTGTTCAGTCAATGTCATTAAGTTAGCGTAGTTTAGCCCCTTGTGGGCGGGCACAAGGCCCTATGCTACGCCCTTAACTTAATGACATTGATTGTTCAGTAGGTTACGGAGTGCAAAAGTATACTTTTGCACTCCGTACCGTACTGCGGGTAACACGCGGTTTGCAACTATTGAGAGATTCCTGCCAGGCTGTACTGGCGTAACTTAAATAGATTTTTGGTGTTGAATTAGAGGTAGAAATCATAATTTGCCTGATTTTTCAAGAGACATAAAATTGCATTGGTTTTGCAAAAACGTTTGAGAGGAGATTATATGTCGCGTGTAGTAATTACCGGTTTGGGCGCAATTACGCCCATCGGCAATGATGTAAACAGTTTTTGGGAAAATATAAAAGGCGGTGTTTCCGGCGCTGCCCCAATTGATTCGTTTGATGCGACGGAATACGATATTCGCATTGCGTGTGAAGTCAAGGGTTTTAATCCAAATGACTGGATGGGAAAGAAGTTGGCCCGGCGAACGCATCGCTGTATTCAGTTTGCCATTGCCACCGCCCGGCAGTCGCTCGCCGACTCCGGCTTTGAAATCACCCCGGAAAACGCGCCGCGTGTCGGGGTAATATTTAATAGCGGCGGTGGCGGTATCAGCGGAATGGAAGCGGCCACCCGCAAGCTGGACAAAGCAGGCCCCCGGAGCATATCGCCATTTCTCATCACCAACATTATGATGAACGCCGTTTCGTCGCTGGTGTCCATAGAATTTGGCACCATGGGCCCCCTCAACACCTCGGCCCTGGCCTGCGCCAGCGGCAACCATGCGGTACTTGACTCGTACCACATCCTGAAACGTAACGAAGCCGACGTCATCATTACCGGCGGTTCGGAGGCGGCCATTTCTCCGGTTATTTTTGCCTCGTTTAACCGGATGGGGGCCTTGTCTACCCGAAACGATGACCCTGCAGCCGCCAGTCGCCCGTTTGATAAAGAGCGCGATGGCTTTGTATTTGGCGAGGGGGCCGTCTCTTTCATTATGGAACGGGAAGAACATGCTATAGCGCGCGGGGCCAAAATTTACGCCGAGGTGCTGGGGGGCCGGCTGACATCAGACGGGTACCACGTTACTGCCCCTCGCCCCGATGCAAGAGGCACCATAAATGCCATAAAGGGGGCGCTGGAAAGCAGCAACGTGTCTGCCGGTGAGGTGGACACCGTGTTTGCTCACGCTACCAGCACACCCATTGGCGACGCTGCGGAAGTAGTAAGTCTAAAATCTGTGTTTGGTGAACGCGCTCACAAAATTCCGGTCAGCGGCACAAAATCGATGGTGGGCCATATGTTGGGCGCTGCCGGTGCGGTGGCCACGTTGGCGGCTGTCAAAACAATTCAAGACAGCATTGTGCCGCCCACCATCAACTACCACACCCCAGACCCTGACTGTGATCTTGATTTTGTCCCCAACCAGGCCAGAGAACATAACGCCAACATTGCATTGGTCAATGCTTTTGGTTTTGGCGGGCACAACGTAGCGGTGTTGATAGGAAAGTATCGAGGAAATGGCGCCGAATAGGCTGCCGCTTTTGTTCACAGAAAACAAAACCCCGAAGAAAAATCTTCGGGGTTTTTTAATTTCGGGCAACAATTAAATTTTTCCGGTAAAATTTACTCTAAAAAATCACGTAAGCGCCGGCTGCGGCGGGGATGGCGTAATTTGCTGAGCGCTTTGGCCTCAATTTGTCGTATCCGCTCTCGGGTAACGCCAAATTTCTTGCCCACCTCTTCCAGCGTGTACGACCGGCCATCCTGCAACCCAAAACGGAGTTGCAACACCCGGTGTTCACGGGCCGAGAGTGAGGCCAACACATCATTCATTCGCTCTGAAAGCAACTGGCAAATGGCAGAATCATCGGGGTGGGGGTTGCTTTTGTCTTCAATGAAATCGCCAAGGGTGCTGTCCATTTCTTCGCCCACTTCCATTTCGAGCGAAAGCGGGTACTGCGATGCCTGACGAATACGTTCTAACAGGCGCATACTGACACCCATTGCGGCGGCAATTTCTTCTTCCGTGGGGGGGTTTCCATTGCGCTGAACAAGCTCCCGGGATACGCGCGAGAGTTGCGTAATACGCTCGCCCATATGGACCGGGACACGAATGGTGCGCCCCTGGTCCGACAAGGCCCGGCTTACAGCTTGCCGTATCCACCATGTGGCATATGTGCTAAATTTGAAGCCACGCTGGTATTCAAACTTTTCCACGGCTTTTATCAGGCCAATATTTCCTTCCTGTATCAAATCCATAAAGGATACGCCGTGGCCAACATATTTCTTGGCAATGCTAACCACCAGCCGAAAATTTGCTTCAATGAGCTTGCAACGCGCTTCCTGCCCCAGTCCTACCTGTTTTCTTAGTCGAGCGTGAGCCTCATATTCCAGAGAGGCTTCATCCTTGGCCAGACGAAGCGCGGCATTCTTCCCCTGTTCAATGGCTTTGGCAAGTTCTACTTCTTCCGGCCCTGTAAGCAACGGAATACGGCTTATCTCTTTGAGGTACAGCGCCACCGAATCCTCAATACTGAGGTCAGCCTTACCGTTTGCAGGTGCATCTTCTGAACTGGTATCAAACCCGTTTCCATTGGAACTGTCACTCTCTGCGTTGGAAGAGCCCCAAGGGTCCAGTTTTTCTGCGCCGTTTTTTGCCCCATTCCGATTGGAAGTGAAACCATCAGCGGCTTTACCGTTCTCCCGTTTATTCAAAACAAGATGATTTAGCTGGCCATTTACTTCGGTGTGAGTGTGGCTCGCAAACATTTCGAACTCCCCTCTTCCCTAAACAAGGGCGATACTATTAGCGACTTTGCTATTAAAATTTGGCTCTCTGGCAGTTTGCAGGATCGCTCTATAAAAAACGTATTATCTGCCACGAATTACACTAATTTTTTATTTTTTTGTGTTAATTTGTGCAATTCGTGACAAATTCTTTACTTTGATTCTGCAAAATCCTGTAGAGCCTAAAATTTAAGGAGTACTACGATTTTGACAATAACTAGAGGCAAACAGTTAAGTTGTGCAATGTTTTTGTAATTATAAAAGAACAATAAATACTAACCGTAATAATTGCGCACGTTGGCTAGAGAATTTAATAACGCTCTGTCTGTTTGCAATTCGATACTGAATCCATCATTACGATTCACCAATATAGATTGACAAACAAAGAGGTTTTTAAATTTCCTTTTCTAAATCGTCTTGGACTGGAGCTTTAATTGGCCAAAATATGAAATGAGGTCATTACTTAACGTTTATGTTAAGTAAATTAGGCATGATATGTCAAGTAGTATATCACATTTTATGTCATGATGCAATACCCAATTTGCGTAAATTTTACGTAAAGATTTTGATTAAACAGCAAATAATAATGCACCTTTCCACAATTCAGCAGGCGGTATGCGCGGCGGAAACAAAAAGTCCGAACCAGTGGGCCTGGTTCGGACTTGAAAAACAACAACGGATTTTTTTAATTGGGAATTATAGTCCCCGGTATGTCCACAGACGATTGGCCCCAAAATTCCAGAGCAGCACAATGCCAATGGCTATCAATTTGGCCACATTGTAACTCAAAGGTTCGTCCAGATACGATATTAATACTGCATCAAGCCCCACTACAATAATATTATTCAGAATAAGGCCAACAATATTTACCAAAGCAAACTGGGGGAGTTGTTTCCGTTTTTTACGGTTACGTGACTCTGGAAATGTCCACAATCTGTTCCACACAAAGTTACTGATAATGGCTACACTGACAGAGACCGTATTGGCCAGAAGAAGCGACCAGCCAAAATATCCTTTGAGAATATTTAGCAAAGCAAAATCTATGACGGCGCCAAGCGCTCCAACCGTTGCAAATTTTACAAAACGGCGAATTTCTTTGGGGTTATTGTGATATACACTGGTTATACTATCAAAAATTAACAACACGTTACCTTCTTGTTTTTGGATGCTGCTGATTACATTCTGCTATTCTCTGCTACCGGTTGACCACAATGGCCGTATTCATAAATAATCGCAATCAGACCTAAAATAATGGCAATATGCAAATACATGCCCTGCACATATAAGTTATCGACCATATTGTGAATCTGTAAATGAACCAAAACTCCTATGCCACCGGCCGCGACGGCTTTGTAAAAACCGTCGCTCCGGCGAACAGCTTGCCATGATACTCCAAAAGTAAAAATCCAGAAAATCAGGTAAACGATTATGCCGAGCAATCCTGTTTCTGCACCCAGGTTAAGCAGATAATTGTGGGCATGACCCAACGGCTCCAGCCAGCGGCCAATGGCATAGGCTGGATAAATAACCGCATAGTTACCAAACCCAACCCCCAGCCACGGGTTATCACGCCACATATCTCTGGCGGCCTGCCAATGCGCCAGCCGCTCGACGGTGGCAAAATTGGCGTCGGTTACGGGGGTGGTGGCCACATCGGTAATTTCAAATATGGACGCCGCATTGGCAAAACGTTGGATGGTATCTGAAACCAGCTTCCCAACCCCATTGGAGTCAGTTTGCGAGCCGCTGCTGTTAAATGACCCTGCCAACCCCGCCAGAGCCAGCACCAACGCCGTCACGGCCAGTCATATTGCGGCTTTCACGCTGCGCAACAGCTATTTATGTT